>JAHDCA010000095.1:0-2240 GCA_020630115.1 Candidatus Dojkabacteria bacterium
TTCTCAAGGTACAGAGCTATCGCACCCTTCTTCTTACCTGCTCTTGAGATCGCTCTAACAGCAACATCGTAGATCTTCGCAAAAGGTATCGGGCCTGAGGAATAAGTGTTATTAGACTTAATCGGTGAACCAGTAGCTCTAAGCTTTGTAAGACTCATACCAAGACCACCTGTGGCTTTAGAGATCAATCCTACATTTTTAACGTTATCGAAGATATGCTCAATATCATCTTCTGTATCTAGCAAGTAACAATTACTCATAGAAGCGTGCTGACTTGCCCATGAACCAGCTGAGATCATTGTAGATCCACCCGGAGCATAAAGCTTGTTAGACAACCGGTTGTAGAATTTCTTAGCTTGCTCAGTAGGATTTTCTTCCTCTACCGATAAAGCCATAGCGATCCTCATCCAAGCAAATTGCGGAGTCTCAACAACATTACGATCACGATCTTTGACATTGTATCGATTGTTAAGAATCGAAAGCCCTAGATAATCAAACAACTCGTCTTTTTTAGGTGATAATTCAAGCGCCAGTTCATATAGATTAAACTTCTCAACCATATCTGCTCGCAACTGCTTATCTTCTACCCCATACTTTATAAATTCAACGAAACTGTAACGATAACTCCTGTCAAAATCCGCTGGATCATAATCCGTTAATGATGTCTGATACACCTTAGTCAAAAGTATCCTTGTCCCCAACTTATCATAATCCGGATCAATCTGGATATTTGAAACCGTGGCAAATATCAGTGCATTATGAAACTGAGCATTGTCCATCTCATCATTGATCGCTAACTCCATATCTTCAACTATCTGCTCCACCATCTCCTCTGGATTAGAGAGGTCACCACAAAGTGCTGATAAAAACTCTTGCAAGTGTCCCTGGCTATACGGAACAAAACTTGATGCCAACTCTAATGCTTTCTGCATATTCATGATTGTGTTTAATCATTAAAAATTAATTATTACTTTGTGTCTAGAACGGCAGTGATAGTCACTAAACTCATAACTTAGTATCGAAAATATACCACTTTACGCGACTACTTCTTCTACATACTTTAAAGGCAATTCAAAACTTTGATAAAATTTATTAAGTTTTGTATTAATAATATACAGGAAGAGATCGATTTCTGAATTAAAAGCAAAAAATTACTCAATAATTAATCATTAGAGCCATAGAAGTTTAATTAGAAAAAAGGATGAGCAAAGCTCATCCTTTTTTATGCATTTGACTAGGAAGCTTTAAAATCTAACTTTCGAATGCAGCTGCGTATTTAGCTTTAATGTTATCCTTGATTACCTCAATCTCATAATCAGTTAGAATATCTAATGAAGTAATCTCAGCCATGAACTTATTCAGTCTAACTGGAGAGAAACCATATCTCTCTAGGTTAGCCAAAATCTTATCTGGTATGATTCTTCTAGCAAAACCCCACCTAGCGTTTTCAAAAGCTTCGTCATCTAACCCACTAAATATCTTTCTGGCCCTATCATCGGAAACCTTCAAGTTACTTAGAACATCGTAAGTATCACCTTTCGTTGCCTCATATCTTTCATAATAACGTTTCAAAGCAAATCCAAGCTCAAATTTCTGATCTTCACTAAGAGCAGCTACCAGATCTTCATCCAATGTATCCTCTTGAATTGCTGTATGCTCCAAATTATCGTAAGCACTAAATAAATCAGCAGTAGTTTCTGCTTGTTCAACTTGTTGCTTTACATAGTCCCAAATCATTTTCCTTCCTCTCAGCATTGCTTGATCAAGTCGATCTTGAGAAACATCAAGTTCCTTTTGTGCGACTCCCCAAATAAGAGATGCTTTTAGAGGAGTTTGTTGGACAACGCTATCAAAGATTCGCTCAGCAAGCCATTTGACTACTTTTCTTCCTAAGTATTCCTTATCTATTAATCCAACTTCATCTCTAGTACCTAACCCAGCAATAGCTACTACAGGGTTCAGAGAATTCTTATTCTTCTTAGCCCAATCAACAAAGTACATCTCTGTTCTTTGTGCGACTATACCATCTAATAAATTCATAGCTTGAGTACTATCAATCAATCCAAGCCTACTAAGAGTATCAGGTATCTGAGCGGCAACAACCTCATCACTATCAGCAACTAAGAACCTTAATGTTGATTCAATTTCCCCAATATCCAAATCATTGCCTATGTTTCCACTTCTCCAAAAACCGAGTGACTTGACATCCCCAGGTTCTCCATCATCACTTAGTACTTTTA
>JAHDCA010000095.1:2250-3421 GCA_020630115.1 Candidatus Dojkabacteria bacterium
CACGGCTGCAATCTGCATGACCGGCATAACTGAATACATAACATTTGATAACTTTTCACGGTCTAAGGATGTAACACCATCCCCATGAATCTGTGCGGCTGCTATCTCTAATTCTTCTATTTCATAAGGTTTTAAACCATTGTCTATATCTTCGGAGAAGGAACTCATCAATTCAGCAAGTTGAGTCCTAAATGACAGATCTATTTTACTACTTTCAAGTTCGAAATTCCCATTTAAATTATTTCCCATATCTTCGTATATTTAATAAATTTAATTAAAACTCAGGTTACTTAAAGTGTTCTTTATCTTTAAGCAACCTATCACCTACATATTTCCCCTCTATTTATTTCTAGCTTCTTGAATCTTCTTAACTTCTTTAAGCCAATCTCTAACTTTACGATACAACTTACTAGACTCTTTGACATTAGATAATAAAACGCCGTCCTCATCAGCATCTAGTGCTGTTCTTAAGTGAATATCTCCCCTTGCAGCTACACCATTGATAATATCAGGGTGTAATAGCTTCAAGGCTTAGTTTTCAGCCCCACATTATAACATACACTATAGGCAATTCAAGTAGGTAATATCGACTGCTGTTCGGTTAAGGCTTTGAAAGGTAACCCTCTCACCACCAAGAGAAATCAAATCTCTAACCTCTTGAAATAGTTTCTCGGATTTTATTTCCGAATTTCGTCCCCCCTAATTCCCCTCCTCAAGCACAACGCCTAACTTCAACTCCTCACCATCCCTATTAACTTCAACTTCAACTTCCTGACCAATCTCAAAACCACTAATAACTTGAACCAATGAAGAAGCAACCCTCTGCTCACCAATCCTAACAACTATATCACCAACTTCAATACCACCCTTATCAGCTGGTGAATCAGGTACAACTCTCTGAACGTAAGCCCCTACAGGCACATCAAATAATAAAGCATCACGTACCCCCACTATTCCGTACTCTACACCTAGATAAGGTTTTAAGAACTTACCGTATTTCCTATATTCTTCAATTCTCAATTTAACTCTATCAATAGGTAGTGCAAATGAGATATTATCTGCACCAGAGGTTGTTGCAAAATTTACGCCTATTACTTGCGCCCCGGAGTTCAACAGTGGCCCTCCACTATTTCCTGGGTTTACTGCTGCATCAGTCTGTATAACATCTTCA
>JAHDCA010000008.1 GCA_020630115.1 Candidatus Dojkabacteria bacterium
GATCCTTAAAAAACCTATACCTGATACTGTAACGAGAGAGATAAATGGTCAAATAGCCTACTTCGACCCGTCCTTAAGCTACTGGGAGAACCTACTTTCACAAGCAGGAGAAAGTTCATCTTTAAGAGGAAGAACATTAGATCCAGAAACTAAGCAATTTAAGGACATAGTTATTAATCAGAATTATTCAGCCGCAATGTCACTGTCTATACCAGATATCGGTATAAACGAGATAAATGTCACACCTAATGTTGAGAGTTATGATGCCCAAACATACAACAAAGTTCTTGAGAACGGTTTAGCTCATTTTAAAGGAACTCCGGTTGCAGGAGATGGAGGAAACACATTCATATATGGTCATTCAGCAATCCCATCATTCTTTGACAACAACCCAAACAACCCAGAAACAATTTTCACCAAACTTAAAGAGACAGATGTTGGAGACACTGTAGTCGTTGAAAAAGATGGTGAAAGCATTACTTACACAATTAGAAAGAAAAAAATAGTTGAGCCGACAGATTTCACAGTACTAGAGACCCAAGGGACAGATGAAACAATCACCTTGATGACATGCCACCCTGACGGCTTAGGAACCAAAAGGCTTGTGGTAATTGGAGAGAGGGAGTAATTAAGTTTGCAATTTCACTTCTTAAGGTCAATTACTATTGCAACACGCTAAAGTGGGCAGCCATGATTAGAGTTTTTGAAATCCTAGACGGACTTACACTTAAGTGAGTAAAATTACTACACTCAAGTAGTTCGCGGATTGTATCCTGGTCTCCTGCTTGCTCACCACACAACGCTATCTTCTTGTCTTTAATAGATGATATCTTCGAATTAATATAATCCAAAAGTATTGGATCAAGACCCTTAAAGATATTCCTAGGCAAATATGATTTCTTCACATATCTATTCATGAATATCTGCGAATCGTCTCTTGAAACACCACTAAAGAATTGTGAAAGATCGTTCGTTCCGAAGCTTATAAAGTCAATTTGATCTATATATTTATCGACCTCGAACAAAGCTCGAGGAGTTTCAACCATTGCCCCAAGTTCAATATCAATCTTTTTTTTATCATAACCACCTTCCTTAATGACATCTTTAACAAAACTCGAAAATGCTAGAACTTCATTTTGACCTAAAACCAATGGTATCTCTATACCAAGAACTCCTGCATAACCACAACCTGAAGCAGCATTAAGTATAGCTTCAACTTGTGCTCTTAATATTTTCTTATTTAAAAGCAACATACGAGCTCCTCTATAGCCGAGCATAGGGTTACTTTCAGTCATTGAGAATATTTTTTCTTCTAACACTTTACGTTCTAATCCCAAACTTCTTGCTAAAGACTCCAAATCTTTTTCTTTCCTAGGGATAAATTCATGCATCGGTGCATCCAAAAGACGAATAATCGCAACTTTAGGGTGAACTTCAAAAATCTTTCTCAATTTCCCTTCCTGATTTGAACGCAAGTTTAAAATTGTACTCTCAGAGATATCACTTTCTGTAAAAAGTATTTGCCTTATTAAATTTACTGAATCGGATTCAGTAAACATATGCTCAGTCCTACAAAGACCTAAACCATCCGCTCCTCTACGTATTGCAGATTTAAGGCTTTCACCATCATCAGCATTCGCAAAAACGGATATCCGAGTATGCTTTTTTGCAATTTCAATTATCTTATCGATTATATCTCTATCAATAATATACTTTGACTTTATAAAACCTTTATATATAGCACCCTTATTAGCATCTATTGTGATGTCAGTATTTTCATACTCTTCCAGTAGATTAAAGTCCTCGCAGATTAAAGCAGGTATACCAAGGCCCCTTGTAATAACAGCTGCGTGAGATGTGTCACCAACAAATGGTAAAATAACACCCTCTAATTCTGTAAAGAAATTAAAATCATCAGTATGAACTTCTTTCAAAATAAGAATTGATTTCTTGCCGACCTTCTTATTATTTATAACCTGTTCTCTGGTAAAGCACACTACTCCACTACCTATACCTGAACTTATACTAGGGAATGAGCCTATCTTGCAATCACCACCAATATCAGTTTCTTCAATTTTCTTTGCAAACCAGTCATCAATAAGTGATAAATCTATCCTTCGAAGCATCTCTCTCTCATCAATATCTCCTTGCTCTAAACTATTTAACAATTCGAGTACCAAATTCTTACTGTTTAACCTTTGCTTTTTATATGAAAGGACCTTAACTTTTTTACCATCAATAGAAAAAAGGACTTCAACGGGGAAAGACAACTCATTTTCGTATTTCTGAACCAACACATTGATTTCATCACGAATTTCAATTGACAATTCATCGAAACTAAAAACATCACCTGAGACTCCCCTAACAAAACCATTCACATGAAATTTTGTTGAACCAGCAGCCCTAGATTTCAAATTACCAATATAAAATTCTTCTTTCATGACGAGGAATTATAGGGTAATATCCTCAAGGATACAATTTCTGAAGTTATGAAAAAGGAAATCAAATACAAAAAATCAAGAGACCAATTTGGATATATAGATTTCATTGATGAAAGAGGTTTGACCTCGAAAGGCCAAAGAGTCAGCAAAATGCACAAAGAGCTTGCGAATGTAGTTAAGAACTTCAGCGATGAGTTAAAGACGCTCAAGGCAAGGATTATGAGAAATTCGTCAATCATTGTTACAGATTCCAATTATGACCAAATAGATGAGATTATATACTTAACCCGGAGGATGTTGAAAGAAGTTAATTATCCTTTCCAAGAAGAGTTGCTAGTCAGATCTTCAACATTTGAAAAAGTCTATGAATTCAGCCTGCCTAATACCCAAATACCTTTTGATGAAGATAATCAGCATAAGATACATGAAGCCATTGAATTCCTAAATTCCCCTGATCAGATACTGATCCACCCTCGATTAAGTGAGGATTCATTAAAAAAAGAAATGATCGCAGCAAGATTTAACTCTTCGACACAAGGCCTTTCTCTTGAAATTGCAAAGGGAGGGATCACCCATATTTCTTCAATAGAAAAGGCAAAGACTTTCCTGAAAGCTAATAACTTCAATCAAGAATTAGATATTAAGATTATCAGAGAAGATAAAAGCTTTGAAATTTCAAAAAAACTGATTAATAAATACTTTATGATTTTAGAGTTTCTCTCACCTTTAATTGAAAAAGATATAATCTCCAATGAAGACAGAAACAAACCTGTTGTATACGAATTTAGAATCATTGAAAGAGATGGACTCTCTCATTTCATTCTAAATGATTACGAGGTTGTGTAAATCAATCCCGTGACTTCTCTAAACTCAGGATATAAACTATAATCACTTATGGTTGAAAGAATAACAGCAATTTTAGGGAACTTATCTAGGAGAACATTAATTTTAATAGGAATTGCGTTTTTCCTTTTACTATTTCTTTTAATACTTTTAGTTGCATCATTAACAGGTGGTGATACAACAACACCTACAGTGACAACCACCAACCCTACAACGAACACTACTAACACAGGAACTACGACTAATACTGCAAATGAGATCATCTTCTGGGGTCTTTGGGAACCAGAAAGTGTTATGCAACCAATTATCGATCAATATGAGGCTGCTAACCCAGGGGTGAAGATCACTTACGTGCAAAAATCGTACACGCTAGATTATCCAAATGTCAGTTTTACTCGAATCGCTCAAGGTGCTGTAACAGGCGAACCTGCACCAGACATTTTGGAGATTAATAACTCTTGGACTCATATGTATCAACCACTCTTATCACCATTACCAGAAGCCGTTATGCCCTCGACTCAATACAGACAGACCTTTTACCCTACTCACGTAACGGATTTTACAGGTAAGGACGGCAATATTTACGCAGTGCCTATGCAGATAGACGGCCTAGCACTTTTTTATAACAAAGAGCTCTTAGAACAAGCTGGAATTACTCCACCAACTGACTGGGATTCGTTTATTGAGAATGCAAAAGCACTAACCCAGGCTGATATTAATGGGAATATTGAAATAGCTGGAGCTGCACTTGGTACTTCTGCGAATGTTACCCATGCACCTGACATCTTAAACTTACTATTTTTACAAAACAACGTACCGATTACTGATCCAACAACAGGACTAATAAACTTAAATAACCAACAGGCTCAAACAGCGTTAAACTTCTATACAGCATTTGATTATGAGCACCAAACATGGTCTTCGGATCTTAGAGTAGACTTAGAAATGTTCTACCAAGGTAAGTTAGCAATGATGTTTGCACCAAGCTGGAGAGCTTTTGATATCCTACTAGCCTCTCCTTCAATAGAGTTCGGACTTGCACCAGTCCCACAATCGGGCAATACAGAAGTAAATCACACTATGTCTTGGGGCTTAGCAGTTCCAAAGTCATCACAGAAGTCTTTAGAATCATGGAAATTTATTAATTACTTAACGCAGGCACAACAACTTCAAGATTTCTATTCCAACTCATCAAAGATAAGGGCTTTTGGACAACCTTATTCTAGACAAGACTTAAATTCACAGATGCAATCAGGACCATATGTCCCTGCAATTGCACAGATGGCACCTACGATGAGTACTTATCAGATGTATGAACAGGAAGAAACCCTAAAAGAGCTCAGAGATGTTATATTCTCAGCTGAAGGAAGAACTGGTGGTGCTTCTACTGCATTAAGCGTTGGGCAAGAAAATATTAATGCGATATGGAGTAAATACCTGTCGACAGCTCAACAATAAATATATACAATGTATCCATGGCTAAAAAGAAGCGATTTTTAAGGTACCCCGTTTTAATATCACTTTACTTCCTATTTGCTATCCCTCTTGCAGTTGGAGCGATAATGATGGAAAGAGGAAGTTTTGATTTCCGAAGCTCTGCGATAACTGATTATCAATGCTCAATCGACCTCAACTTCGTCAATACTAACTCTGTAGAAGTTGGCTCTAAACTTAAAGCATCGATCAACATTGATACCAATGGAGACCTAGTGCAATCCATAAACATCAGAAATGCTACTGAAGATTTTTTTAACAGAACTCTTGATAATCCAGCATCAAAGATAACGGCTGACTTCGTATATATACCAAAAGAAGTCGGAGTCGATACAATCCAAGGTAATCTTTCAATTAATAATGATATCTACTCTTGTACCCCACTTGAGATAAATGTGTTACAAAACAACACATCCCCAATAATTGAAGCTGTAGATTCTCAAGCGAACCAAGTTCTCAAACCGCTTGAGAGTTACGAATTTGAACTTTCTGCAACAGATATTGAGCAAGACAAGCTTTACTATTCATATACTTTCACTCCAGGAACGGATTGGCTAAAAGCTACAACCCTATCAAATGGAGATAACGGTGATCTAAAAATTAAATTTGCTGGTACACCTAAAGAACCTGGAAGCTACTTAGCAAATATCTTTGTACATGATGGTTATAACAGACATCTAAAATCTTACGCATGGATTATCAGCGTAGAAGATATAAACTTTAACAAAACTATCCCCAATTTAGAATTTACAAAAATCGACATACCTGAATCTGTACTAGTTGGTGAATCAGTTACCGTAGACTTCTCAAGTAATGAGGCTGAAAAATTCAATATCTACACATCAACGACTCCTTCAGACAGAAGTAGCTGGGAACTAATCGAATCTAATATCCCAGGTACAACAAAAACTTTCCAGATCAATACCTCTGAACTTTCAGATGGAACTTATAACTTCGTAATAGAAGCTGTCTCATCGGACGGAGGAACAAATATTATCTTCACCCCTTCTGTTGTTGTAGGTAATGGTGTACAAAATCCTAACGAGGGAGAGACAGACGACTATGTGCTTCTTGGTGTACCTCAAGTTATCAACTTATCGCCTGAACAAAATTCACAAGTTCGAAATCGAGCTACAACTATAAAAGCTACTTTACTCCCTAGTAAAGATGCTAGTTTTGAGAATCTTGGATTGATTAGTATAAAAGTCGATGATATCGATGTATCTAAATCCGAAGACCTCCAAATTGCACAACAATCTGACGAGGCAATAAATCTAATATACCTAACACCAGATGAGCTTGGAATTGGAGCTCATAAAGTTGAGATTAATATAACTGACTCAAACAGCAGATCAGCCTCTACCCAATGGACTTTTGATGTAATCGGTGCAGATGGTGAGTCAAGTGAGAGAACTGTTAACATACTTGGTTTATGGAACCCTACAATGTCACAGTTTTTAAGGATCCTTGCTATCGCTGCATTAATCTTTTTCTTAGTAATAATTGCACCTTGGCTACTTTACCTTGCGTGGAGAAACAATGATGATGAGGACGAATATTATGACTACACTACTGAAGATCTCCCTGCATATGATATTAATACTCAGGACCAAACATCCAATGCAAGCGTTAGTACCTCAGTAGCCGACACGAGTTTTGATATCGAACCAACCAGAGTTGAAAATAGTTTAGATATCGATTTAAAAGCACCTCAAGTAGACATCAACGCCCCTACTGTAGATGTCAAAACTGATTTTGATGTGCCTACCCTGGATACACAAGTCAAAGCAACAAACGTTAACCCTGTTAATGAACAAATAGAATTAAACCCACCACAATTCACAGCCCCTGCGGTTACTGGAACTCAAGCTCCAATTGTTGTTAGAGAAGGAGAAGAACTAGACATTAATATCAATACTCATGTCGATAACTCACGAACTCGATCATACAAACAGGATCAGAACTTCACACCTGATATTCAATTGGCTCAAGAGACCCCTAATGTAGAAGTTACGAATGATTATTCTGAATTTTTAGTACCAAAAAATACACCTGCCGCAAATTACAACCCAACCCCACTAAGTTATAAAGTGCATGGAGAGACATTAGACAGTAATGAGAGTTCATCACCAACATCTACAAGTGAAACTCATGAAAATGTAAATTTCACTAACACAATTACAACAGCGCCAAGCATATCAACATCAACAAATACAACTTTAGAAGAGACTTTTACCTCAAAGTTTGATGAAATCGAGACAAACTCAAATCCAAGGGTTGTAACATTCGAAAACAAACTCGGGACTGCCCCTCTCCAAAACCCTCAGATCCCTGCCAGCCAAAACGCACAGCAAACTGTTATTACTCAAACGACATTACCAAGCCCTACCCCGGTAACTACTACACAAGATACACAAACAAGCCAAGGCCCAGTTTTAACTGATGATGGAGCTATAGTTAGCCAAGAGACTTCACAAGATGAAGAATTTAAAAGCATCAGTAAGCTTGCCAAGGAACTAAGAGAGCTAGAAGAAAATGTAATTAAAGACGATCCTAAAAATCCTTACAACTATCTTAACGAGTTAGCAAGTTCTGCACCTAAAGCAGATCCAAAAGAGATTAAACCTCCCGTAAGTGTTGGCGACGGTATAGGTAAAGAGCTTTTAAAACAAAGAGTTAACAACAGCACGAACAGTATCATTGATAAATCATCAGATATCGTTGATGGAATAGCTCAGGCTGCAACACCTACTCCGACTACACCACAGTCCTAAAACACACTCTCAACTATTTAAAGTTCGTGTATAATCTTGACTAAGATGAATTTCATAGCTCTAATCAAATATTTTCACTTCGCCCTTTGGGGCTTTTACCAATTATTTGCTTAAGATATCTAAATTTACAAATTTCCAATGAAAAAATATACATACAAAGAAATCCGAGATATGTATCTCGAATTATTAAAAGACTTTGATCACGAAATAATCCCAGGAGTTAACCTACTTCCTGATGGAGATGCCACCCTACTATTTGTTAACTCAGGCATGTTCCCAATAGTCCCTTATCTTGCAGGCGAAACACATCCTAAAGGGAACAGAATTGCTAATGTTCAAAGATGCGTAAGAGCAAAGAACATGGGTGAAATGGGCGACTCTGATGACCAGGATGTTGGTGATAACACACATAACACAGCTTTTGAGATGCTCGGTCACTGGTCTCTAAATGACTATTTCAAAGAAACTGCAATTGAGATAGCAGTTAAATTCTATATTGAAAAACTTGGGTTTAACATAAATGATTTTTATGTATCAGTTTTTGAGGGTAATGAGAATTCTCCAAAAGATGAAGATGCAATAAATATCTGGAAAGAGGTTTTCGAGAAGTATGGTGTTGAGCCAACAGTAGGTTTTAGAGAAAGAATTCAACCGCTTGATGAAAGTGAGAACTGGTGGGAATTAGCAGGTGGAGGACCTTGTGGACCTTGCTCTGAGATGTTCCTAGATACAGGTATTGACTATTGTAGTGATGAATGTGATGTTAGTTGTTCATGTGAGAAGTTTGTTGAGCTAGGAAATAACGTCTTTATGCAGTTTTTAAGTGAGGCAGGACAATACAAACCACTTGGAAGACATAATGTTGACTTTGGAGGTGGGTTAGTTCGAATCACGATGCTTTCACAAGGTGTAACAAGTCTTTACGAAACAGATATCTTTAAGCCTATCTATGATTGTGTAAAACAAATCGCTAGCGACTCGCAAACCAAACCTGAAGATGACGAAAGTTATGAGACATCATTAAGAATCATCACAGATCATATCCATAGTGCTTGTTGGATGATTATGGATGGAATACTTCCTTCAAAATCAGAGCAAGGGTTCGTACTAAGAAGACTAATCCGAAGAGCTATCAGACACGCTCGCAAACTAGGAGTAAAAGAGAACTTTACTAACAAGGTTGCTGAGGTTGCAATATCCCAATTTTCACCAATCTATCCTGAGCTTAACGAAAAAAAGGATGCCATCTTAAATGCAATCTCTGAGGAAGAAGAAAGATTTAACAAAACTATTTCAAATGGAATAAAAGAGTTTAATAAACTCGTCAAACAGAACTCTAAGATTGACGGAAAAGAATCATTCAAATTATTTGAAACTTACGGGTTTCCATTTGAAATAACTCAAGAGCTAGCTCGAGAGCAAGGAATTGAAGAACCAAGCTTTGAGGAGTTCAAACAAGCGAAGGCTGACCATAAGAAGAAATCCCAATCAGCAGCAAAAGGACTCTTCAAAGGTGGTCTTGCTGATACAACTGATGCTTCAACACACCTCCATACTGCAACTCACCTACTCAATGAAAGCCTAAGACGGATAGTTGGCGACCATATTGTCCAAAGAGGTTCGAACATAACTCCAGAAAGATTAAGATTTGATTTTCCTTGCGAGACAAAATTAACTCCTGAGCAATTATTAGAAGTCGAGAACATGGTAAATGACCAAATTGAGAACGCTTTAAATATTAAATACGAAGTTATGAACAAAGAAGACGCACTAAAAATTGTAAACAATGCTCAATTTGCTGATAGATACCCTGATGAAGTAAATGTTTACTTTATTGGTGATAAAGACAATGCATTCTCAGTCGAGATCTGTAGAGGTCCACACGCAAACAACACATCTGAGATTGGGAAGTTCAAAATTGTTAAGCATGAGAACATCGGATCAGGACTTAAGAGAATTAAAGCTGTACTTGAAAAGTGAAATATACTTTCGATGGATTAGATTTTGAAATTGGGCAGTTCGACAGCACTGCCCTTCTTCTTAATGATAATTCGTTGACGAAACACCAAATAAGAGAAGCTTCCAAAAAGCTCAAAGAGGAGTTCTCCCAATTAACAAAATTCGAAGTTGAAAACGGCAGTTCGTTTTCTCTTCAGGATTTTGAAGAATCAGAAGATGAACCCAACGAAGACATTCACAAGCCGATGCTTGGCATTGATTACGGAACTAGCCAGATTGGCTTTGCAATAGTCAGTGATGATTCAGAGTTTTCATTACCGCTATGCTCTATTAAGACAAACTCTAGAAAGGATTCTGTAAAGAAGATTATCGATATTTACCTGCAATACAGGTGCAACTCTATTGTTATTGGATATCCTTATACTCAAACTGAAACCCTAACAGCCATACAACTTGAAATCTCTATGCTAATAAAGTTACTTCGCAGACGTTTATTCGTACCAATATTCAAGATTGATGAAAGCAATACTTCGTATGACGCTACACAAATGTTAAGATATAAATCTTACAATAAGAAAGCTATAGATGAATATAGCGCGAAGTTAATCTTAGATAGATTCATAAGTGAGTACAAAAATGCCAAACTACAGAAGCCAAAAGACAACGAGTAACTCAAGGGGTAGCAGAACTCCAAGAAGAGGACTTGGTTGCTTTATAATTGTTTTAGTTTTTATCGTATTGTTTGTCATAGCAGCTCTTCTGATCCCTAGAAGGATCTATAACAGTACATTAGATTCACAGATCTCGCTAAACTCTGAAAGCGTGAAGATCATTGTTGAGGAAGGCTCAAGTACTGCTTCTGTGCTGGAACTTTTAAAGACAAATGAAGTTATCAAAACGAGCGCACAAGAATACACTTTCAGATATTACGTTAGAGAAAACAACTTGGACTCTAGTTTACAGGCTGGTTCATTCTCGATTCCCAACAATTCAACAATCGTTGAGATAACTGAAATACTTCAAAATGCCAAAGCACCTGATATCTGGGTCACAATTCCGGAAGGCCTAAGAAAAGACCAAATCGCTAGTTTGATTTCAGAACAATACGAAGGTCGAGAGTTCGCAGTATTTTCTGAGCAAGAATTCATAGATTTAACAACTGACCCAAGCTTTATATCAACTAACGGTTTTGAGGTAAGTGATCTGGAAGGTTATCTCTATCCTGACAGATACCTTCTCCCACTCGAAGCAAATGCGCAATACGTACTTACTGCTATGCTTGATAATTTCAAAAATAGAATTGGAGATATCACCTATGAAGAGTTAATTGTAGCAAGTATGATTGAAAGAGAAGGATATACAGATTTTGACCGACCAAAAATTGCAGATGTTATATGGAAAAGACTAGAGGATGGGGAGACTTTGGGTATAGATGCTACACTACTTTATTACTACAAAGATTGGAAATACGTACTAACATTTGATGAGTTAAATTTGGACCAGCCTTACAATACGCGATTAAACCCTGGATTACCCCCTACTCCAATCTCAAACCCTGGTAAAGCATCTATTGATGCTACATTAAACCCAGAAACAACCTCTTTCTACTTTTATATACATGACACGAATGGACAAGCCTATTTTGCAGAAAATCTACAGCAACACAACAGCAACATAGTAAAATATCTGCAGTAATTACATCTCTTGAATATGAGCAATATTGAATTCAAAACAATAAAGAAAAAACATAAAGAAACTTGGCGCCAGGCAAGGGACAACATGATTGAAAGTAAAGGTAAGGGTAGGAACTTTTTTTCAATCAAGAAGATTTTTTTCGTTCTTCTATTAGCTGTTATTGGATACATTGGTTACTTTGGATATAGTGTTTATGATACAGTTAATGCAATTCCTTTTGCTCCTAAAGAGTTAGCCCCCCTTGTCTTTGATCAAGTTACAGGAAATGAGTCTGATGCACAGCTTCAAAAAGATAGTTCTGGTAATTTCACTAACGTACTAATAGTAGGTAAAGATACAAGAAAGTTTAATAGTGGTCTTCAAAATACTGACTCAATAATGGTTGGTAGCTACAATCACTCAACAACAGATGTTAACTTGTTTAGTATCCCTAGAGATTTCTGGGTAAGAGACTTTGAATACGGTCGAGCTGGAAAGATTAATTCAATGTATGCACTTGCGGAGAATTACGAAAAGGATTCTGGACTACCCTACTTACAATCAGTTACATCTGATATTACCGGTTTAGAGATTCAATATTATGTGATGGTAGATCTGGAAGCTTTTACAGAAATTGTTGACTCAATTGATGGTGTTGAGATAGATGTTGAAAGTGGCTTCACGGATTACAATTTCCCTAATGATAACAACTCAGGTGTAAAAACAGTAAAGTTCGAAGAGGGCCTTCAAACGATGGATGGAGATACGGCACTAACTTATGCAAGATCAAGACAATCACAAAATATAAATCAAGTAACTGGTAACCCACATGGATCTGATTATGATAGAGCTCGAAGACAGCAGTTTGTCATGCAAGCAATATTAGACAAAATCATGAGTACTCAAACACTACTCAACCTCAGCAAAGTTAACTCACTACTAGAAGCTTTTGCAGACAATGTAGAGTTTACAGAACCAACAAGTGATGATCTCCAGGCAGGATTAAATATTCTCAAAAACGAAGAGATTGGGGAGAGAAACACATTTGTTCTTGACCCTTTCCTAGGTGGACTCAATAAATTCATAATTGAGAATGGTCTAGACACAGGAGTCTCAAGCATTGGACCAACAGCAGGTATAAATCGTTACGCCAAACTTAATCAGCTAATAAGTAATATAAATGATAGCCCGACTATCTTTGCTGAGAATGCTACGATCAAAGTATATGATATCGGTGCAGGCTGGGCTAACACTCAAGAATATGTTGAACAACTTCAACTAAAGTACCCGAACCTTGATATAACTTATCCTGGAACTCTTGGTCAATTCGACCTACCTAAGAACTACGCGTATCGATCTGCATCTTCTAACAAAGATGTTTTAAATACTTATGAGTTGATATTAGAGGAAGTGCCACAGCCTCTCTCCCCATTTAAACCTGATGAGATCTCAGAGAAGCTTAATGGAGAAGATATCGTTATCCTCATGAGTGAAATACCAACTGATGATTCAACAGTTATTATTAATTCTGACGTAAACTAAAATGCATATCCACCTATTTCATGGTGAATGCGACGCTCTCTCCTTACTTAACGCAAAAAACAAGCTTGAGGAAATCAAAGAAGATTTCTCTGACTTCGAACTAGTTAACTTAGATCTTGAGGGTAAACCAATTGAGAGACTAATAAACGAAATGGAGTCAAACCTTTTCTTCTCCAGTAACAAAATAATTTTTGCTAAAAGACTTTTAAAAAATTCGGATAAAGCAGATGGTATTAACCTACTTTTACCAATACTCAAAGAGTCAGCCTTCCCAATCATAATATTTGAGGAGCAAAAAGTACCTAAAACAACTAAGTACTACAAATTTTTCAATCAGAATTTTATCGTTCACGAGCAGTCTAAGATGAACAAATCTCAAGTCATCAACTGGTTCAAAGATTATGTTAAAGCTCAGAATTTAACAATCGAATCTCAGGCTATAAATGAACTTGTATCAAGAAGCAATTTTGATTTGCAATCTCTTATTACTAACAGTAAAAAATTAAAATCCCTACCTACACCTATTAGTAAAGAATCTATTGAGAGAAACTTTAATAGCTCACTTGAGAACACAGTGTGGGAGCTTACCGAATCATTGATAACAAACCCAAGCAAAACAAAAAGTACCCTGAAGAACCTTCTAAAGTTTGATCAAGAACCGATATTGATAATCAATTTGATATTTAGAGAGCTTAAAAACTTATACGTAGCAAAAAAGATTTCTGACCCTAAAAAACTTATAAAAATATTAAAGATACCGCCATTTGCAGTTAACAAATTAAAAAAGTCAGCACAATCTATAGAAACTCGAAAACTTGGGGTATTAATTGAAAAGACTACAAACCTTGATTATGAGGTTAAGACAGGAAACATTGATTCCAAAACTGGTCTACTGATGCTTGTAAAACTAATTTCAGGCTGATATTCTATTAATATTATGGATTCTGATAAATCAAAACGAATCGCAATAATCATCTTGGTTATAGCTCTTTTCTTAGGACTTGCTGGAGCAGCATTATCATTCTACCTAAACCGAGATAACGACCAGACCAATACAAACAACCTCAATACTAACTTAGCTACCTACAGCTGCCAGGACATTGCCCTACTTGACGTTAATGGTGCTCCAATTGACTCAAGCAGTTCGATTGACCCAACGATGCAGTTACAAGTTGTCGCAACATTCTTAGCGCCACTCGATGGTAAAAATGCACAAGCTACAAACTTTTTTAATAATTTTGAGTTCAGCTTCAATGCAGATGAGAAAACGTCTATACAGTCTGACCAGATTCAATATATCCAAACAACAAGTACTACTACCCAAGGAAGCTTCAAGGTAACAACTCCAGTATTAATACCTGAGCTAGCTTCAACTCTTTCAATTATCGCTCAAGCCACAAATGTCGATGGTCAATCAATTACATCAGCTAACTGTAATCAAACATACCCGATCAATCGAGAGATTGAGGATCTAGCTGATACCCAAGGGCAAAACGATAACGATGTAAATACTCCAGGTACAGTAGAAGATGAACAAGATGGTTCCAGTAGTGATTCAAACGAGTCAGATGATGATGACACAACATTGGACTTAACTGATAACGAGAGCTTTACTTCTGAGATTGTAGATACAGATGGGGATTCTGAGTCTCAAGAAATTACAAATGATGACGAATCTATTAATCAAGAAATACCTACAAGCCTTACGATTTCATTAAATCAAGCGCCTGTTTGTGTTTCAAACCAAACACTCAATTCTTCACTGCAGACTTTAACAATAATAAACAATGGAGAAATTAATGAGGATATATCGAAAGTTACAATAAAAGTACCTCAAGGTAATAAAATTGACACATCAAGTATCACTGTTGCAGGTGCAAAATTCAACGGCAATGTAATTGATATCTCTACAGGCGTAACTGGCGGTTCTGAACTTATATTTGGAGAATCTGATTTCATAGTTCCTTCTAAGGCAACGCTCACCCTAACTTACAGTGTCAGTGCAACTAGTGGCTCAGCAATTGGAGAGGGGCTTCAAGAGATTGTTATAACCCCAGGCAACACAAACGACGACTTATCAAGATTAAGAGCTGAAAACACTATCACAACTGCTCAGAATTGCTCAAGTCCAGATACAGGTATATTTGATGAATCAATCACAGTATTAGTCCTATCAATCATAATTATGATATTGAGTATCTTCTTCTATTACTCAAACACTAATAACTCGATTGCAACCTACTCTGCAGGTAAAACAACAAGCATTATTGACAACTTCAAACTCTTTAGACTTAATCACAGCAATCGAAGAGAGCATAACGAGAAGTCTTTTAGAAGAAAAAAGTAAATCTGGATTGAACAGTCTTTAGAAGTTCTCAATCTCTATCTTTACTGGATTTTCAATTTTCTCATCCCAATACAACTCTCCGTTAGAGTAAATACTTATCTCGTAATTAGCTGATCGAGACAAATTTTGAATTTCTGACTGTTTATTTTTTGCAGAGCTTTGAGAACTATTATTAACAATGTTCCAATTTTCTTCACCCACCCTTCGATATTGAGAGTATGATTCACAGTCAGCATCAACCTCCCAAGTTAATTTCACAGATTGCAGATTCTTATACAAATTGATATTAGAGACCTGACATTGAGCCCCAGATTGAAACAGTTGAAGATCAATAATCGCAAAAATTGATACAAATGTAACAATAGATACGAATATTAATATTAAATAGTTAATTTTGCTATGCATATCGACTATTTTTATATATAATCCTTAAGTATGGCAAATTTACAGGCATCCATTAAGGATATAAGAAAAACACAAAAAAGAACACAGCAAAATCTCAAGATGAAAAAGAGATTTAGAGGTGCGATTAAAAAGTTCAATAGCCTTGTCACAGAAGGAAACAAGAAAGCTGCAGAAAGCTATCTTCCTAGAGTTTACAAATTAGTTGATAAAGCCGCTAAGAATGGTGTGCTTAAGAAAAACAATGCAAGTAACCAAAAATCAAAACTTGCGAGAACTCTAAATAACCTTTCTGCCCAAACAAATGACAAGCCTACTGCTAAAAGCGCTTAAATACTCAATACTCCCGGCGGCAACAATGATTGTCACGAAGTTATTGGGTATTTATTTTACCGCTAGGTATTTTGGATACGCTCCAGAGATAGGATTTGATAAGCAAGGCCCTTTTTCTATTCAACTTTTCTTTGATAATAATGAAATGACTACTAAGGTCAACTCTTACTCTGACCTCCTAATGTTTGTTTCTCTTTTTATAATAATAATCTATATCAATTTTAGACTCAGACTTTTGGATTCTGCTCAGCACAATCCAAAAACCATAGTCAAACTAACCAAGCTTAATTTACTCAAGTGGGTTACTGATAAATCCAACAATTTCTTAAGGATGTTAATTTGGAATATATATTCTCTAATAGGAAGTTTGATTGTAATCGTAAACTTTCTAGCCGATGAGACCTACAAGTGGATCGGTTATCTTGCAATCATAGCTTGTGGATGTACAATATATATTACATTTAAATTTTTTGAAGAGCAGCTTAACAAACTGTACCCTGATAGATAAACATCTGCGAGGTCACTGTTAGTTAGCTGACGGGACTCTCTTGATGAAAAGAAATAACAAATCTCTAAGATACTTGATCGAAACTGTTTCAGCTATCATATTAGCTTTTATGCTTGTACTTCCAGCTATGGCAGTATTAAACCTTAATCCAATTGCCAGATCTAAGGCAACAACTGACACATATGAACAGGCTGTTCTAGGTGCAGAACTTGTACCTGGTATAAATGTATTTCAAAATAATTTCGAAAGTGAGTCAATCTTCTTCTCCCCTACATTAGAAAAGTTGTCAGAGAATACTTACCAGATAAGATCTGATGTATTAGCTTCAAGAGATGGTGCATACGATATATCCTTTGGACTAATTCAAAATAACTCTGAAACTCCTACAAAGATCCAGATGCTTGCCGAAGTAGATATCTATGACAATGATTTATTAGTTATAGCGGATGGAAAAAGAATCCCATTAATATCCGGTAACGATAGCTCCACTCGTGAATTCACACTTGAACCTGGTGAGACCCTACCCATCGAGATATCCCTCACTCGTGAAAAAGATACCTACTTCAACGGCGGATTAAGCATATTGATAAAGCAAATCTAGAAAGTTTCTAATTATAAACTATATATAAACCATATATAAACCATATTTTCCAGAATCATTAAGCACATTAATGCTATAATCCTTTATGCAAAATTATAGAAACTTCAGTATCATCGCACATATCGACCATGGTAAGAGTACCCTAGCAGATAGGATACTTGAACTAACAAATGGTGGTTCATCTGTAGATGACAGAACTTTAGACACATTAGATCTCGAGCAAGAGAGAGGGATAACAATTAAACTACAACCATGTACCATGAGTTGGAAAGATCATCATTTCAACCTTATCGACACTCCTGGGCATGTAGACTTCTCATATGAGGTTTCTAGGTCTCTAGCAGCCTGTGAAGGTGCGATACTGCTTGTTGATGCTACTCAAGGTATCCAGGCTCAAACACTCTCAAATACACAGAAAGCAACTGAACTAGGACTTAAGATAATTCCAGTACTCAACAAAGTCGATCTTGCTGCTGCAGAGCCAGAGAAACGTGCTCTAGAACTTGCAGATTTTCTTAATATTGATCCAGAAGAAGTATTACAAGTCTCAGGTAAAACAGGTTTGGGTGTACCAGAGTTATTAGATCAGATCATCGAAAGAATCCCAGCACCAGAAGGTTCAGTTGAGAAACCACTTAAAGCTTTAATCTTCGATTCATTTTATGATGAGCACAAAGGAATCGTAATTGCTATTAGAATCATCGATGGAGAGATCGAACTCAAGAAGACTAAGCAACTTCATCTGATAAGAAAAGAGGATTCATTCTCACCTACTGAGATAGGTGTTTTCACTCCAGGTATGAAGAAGTTACCGAAATTATCTGCTGGAGAAGTTGGATACATCGCTACAGGTGTAAAGGATATTAAGGCATTTACAGTTGGTGATACAGTGTCTGATTCTAAAGAAACTGAGCCTCTTGATGGTTACCAAGTTCCTCAACCTAACGTATTCGCTTCGTTCTTCCCTACTGATCCAGATAAGTATGAGGAGTTAAGAACAGGTCTTGCAAAGATCTCAATGAATGATGGTGCACTCACCTATTCAGACCAAAAATCCCAGATACTTGGAAGTGGTTTTAGATGTGGCTTTTTAGGCTTACTACACATGGAGATCCTACAAGAGAGATTAGAAAGAGAGTACGATATCGGCTTGATCATAACAGCGCCAAATGTTGAATACCAAGCAACACTAGTTAATGGTGAGGAGATAAGTATGAAGACACCTAAAGATATGCCTGACCGAGAATTGATAGCTGAAATCCGTGAGCCATGGGTTAGAATTGAAATCTTCACACCACAACAATACATGGGCCAAGTTATGGACCTATGTACTGAAAAGCGTGGTCAGTATGCAAATACTAGATACCTTAACAACTCAGTCAATATGCAATTTATGATAATTGAATTTGATTTGCCTATGGGAAGTTTGGTATCTTCTTTCTTTGACCAGCTTAAGAATCGTACGAGTGGCTATGCATCCATGGAGTATGAATTCATTGACTACTTCCCTGGAGATATCGTTAAGGTAACAATTCTTGTTAATAAAGAGGAAGTCCCTACTATGAGTTTTATGGAGCACAGAGATAATGCTAGAGCTAAGGCAACTAAAATGTTAGAGGTTATGAAAGACGAAATTCCAAGACAACAATTCCAACTTCCACTACAAGCAGCAATCGGTTCAAAAATTATCGCCAGAGAGGATATTAGAGCTGTTCGTAAAGATGTGACAGCCAAATTGTATGGTGGTGATTATTCTCGTAAGAAAAAACTTCTTGAGAAACAGAAGAAAGGTAAGAAAAGGCTTCGGTCTGTTGGACAGGTTACTATCCCACAGGAAGCTTTCTTGGCTATTCTAAAAACTTAGTTCATACAGGAGACACAAACCATGTGGATAAACCTGTGGAAATATCAGATACTTTGTGGACAATGAAAATTACTAGTTTAAAATTAACAAATTTTCGTAAGCACCAAAGTCTTGCACTAGAATTTAATAAGGATATCGTAATCTTTGTTGGTAATAATGCTTCTGGCAAAACTTCTATACTAGAAGCAATATCAGTCTTATGCAACTGCAAATCAAGTTGGACTAGTAAATCAATAAATCTAGCATCTTTCGCTTCTGATTTCTTTAGAATCGAAGCATTAGTAGATATTGATGATCAGGTTAATGAGATTGTAATTGTTTGGAAAAACAGTAAGTTAAAGATCACAAAGAACGAAGTAGATATTAGTTCTAGAAAGTACAACCACCTACTCAGTTCAAATACTTTCAGCCCTGAGTATATAGAGTATCTACTTAACTCTAGTACTAAGAGGAAAGCTTTTCTAGATTTGCATATCTCAAATCTTGACCAATCATATTCAAAGTCTTTATCAGAGTTCAAGAAGATTCTAAAACATAGGAACAAGCTTCTAAAAAAACTAGCTAAAAGGTTTTATGAATCAGGTTTTATAGATGACAAGAACGATGAACTTGATATTTGGGATCAAAAGTTCATTGAGCTTTCCACAAAGTTATCCACAAAAAGGTCAGCTTTCTGCAAATTGATTTCAAACTCTGATATTACTATTAATTATTCATTATCTAATGGCGAAAACCCGATTTCGAGCAGCCTTACCAATTCTAGGAGAAAAGACATTGCCACGGGGCATTCTAACATTGGAGCGCATAGAGATGACTGGGAATTTATAGCTCATGATATAAATATCAGGAACTTTGGATCTAGAGGTGAAAAACGAATGGCTCTTGCTAAAATGATTTTAAACATGCAAGATGTCTATAAGACAAATAAGGATCACTACCCTTTCCTTTTACTTGATGATGTGAGCTCTGAGCTTGATCAAGTAAATACGGATAAAGTTTTCGAACAATCGTTTATCTCAAAGCAACAAACTTTTATAACAACTACTTCAATTGAACTAATCTCTAAAGACATAGCTCAGAAAGCACAAATTATTAATTTTCCATAAACTCAAAGGATACTAATAATGTCTATTATTAAAGAATCAAGCACCACATTGTAGTAGTGCTTGATTAAATACTCTCTAAGGTTTCAACCTATACTTAAGAAGATTGTTGATCAAGCAATCTTCTTTTTCGTATAGCTATTGCTGCAGTTGTAATTATTGTAATAATTGCGATTGCTAATATCCTTAAGATATTAATTCCTGTTTGTGCAATTGGTTGTGGTGCTAACTCAAATGGAGTCGGGACATTGTCATCATATCCACTACCATCACCGTCAGTATCTATATTACCGCCATCTTGTGAACTATCTTCAACTAATATGCCAGTATTCTCACCAACACCTAATACCGAAGTACTATTAAAGTAAGTTCCTGGTAATGTTGATAAGTGATCTAGAATTAGTTCTATCTCAATATACTCAACTTCTCCTGGAGCCATACTATCTGTACCCATTAGTAATGCTGTATCTGTAATACCATCATAGTTTGGATTAATTGTTAATGTTCCTGCTGCATTAGCTTGCTTACTGATTAAACTTAGGAATGTGTTACCCTCGTTGGATACACCATTTGAAGCAACATCAGCAGCACTTAGACTTCTTACCTCCCCTATTTCAAAGTTATCAGCATCAATAAATGTAGTTAACATGTTATTGTAGGCCTGAATATTATTCAGTTGCTCACCACCCATATTTTCTATTTTAATTCTGTAGACTAATGAACATTCGTGTCCATCGTCATGTACTTCGACTGAGAATAGTTCCTCGCCTACTCCGATTTGAGCATCATCATCACCTCCAACTGGTACTGTTGCGTCAACTGGAGTATCAGTTGTGATTATCACTGGTGGTTCTTCTTCCTCTGGATCTGTTGAAGGATTATCCTCAAGGTATCCGTAGCTACTATCATCAGTAACATTAGTAGTTCCATCAGGTAAGTATCCATAGACATCTGCAATATTCACAATATTCTCTCCTAGCGTTTGTGGAGTACCAACTACTGTAAATGTTACTACTTCAGCTTGTCCAATTGCTAGTGTTGAGTTAGCGCTGTCTAGAAGATTCATATCTCCAGCAGGGTCACCATCAAATCCAGTATTTGGTGCTAGAGTTCCAGTTGCGTTTACGTCACTTACTGTAACTGGTGCATTGAAAATTGTTGTAACTAGATCATCTTCAAGCGTTATATTCTCAAGATCGATATCACCTGTATTGATAACTGTTAGTTCGTAATCAATTTCAAAGACATCA
>JAHDCA010000009.1:0-3213 GCA_020630115.1 Candidatus Dojkabacteria bacterium
AGAACCAAAAACTATTTCTCTTATGCCATCACCATTCATATCTTCAACGAAAGTCATTGCATGGTCATAAGATGGAGTACATGTAGAATTAAAATACCATGAGTTTGTGATTATGGTAAAAGGTGAAGTTAACGAGAAAGGTATTGAACTTGAGGCATCTGACTCAACTATCTTATTTGTTAAACCCCCAGTACCAGCTATGACTCCAGTAACCAAGATATCTGGCAAACCATCGCTGTTTATATCATCGACAACCTCGATAACAACCTCTGAACTAGAAGTTGATCCAGGACTATAAATACCAAATAAGCCAAGTGAACCTGGACCTGTATCAATAGGGTGAGTAATCGTTCCTGCTTGATTATACGGGTTAATTGGGTCTAATGGGTCACTATATGTAATTGAAAGTGGATACTGAACAAAACCAGTAGGACAATATGGACTTTTATATATACCCATTATTAACTCATCAACTCCATCACCATTTTGATCAGGATAACGAGCTATCTCCTGTATTTTACCTTCTGTATTACAGTATATACCTCCATTTATATATGGCGATCCTAGTTGTTGATAAGCAGTTGATGTATTAAAAGGAGCTGGTGAACTAGCAGTATTAGAGTAATAAACATTCGCGTTCCCAGTTGCACCAACTGCTGCAAACTCGGGAAACCCATCACCATTAAAATCCTGAAGTAAAGTGATTTCAGTTGCACTGTTTGCACCTGTTTCAGTTGTCGCAAAAGGATTGTTTATTGGAACAACAGTTACTCCATCGGGGTTATATGGATTATATGGATCAGAGGTATCAGTAAGGATCATATTCAACTCCTCTGTATTTGAACATGGTGAGAAATAAGATGTGACTAACATCTCATCATGTCCATCACCATTTACATCAGGATACATTTCCAGCTCATTATCTTCTCCACTCCCACAATTATCTCCAGCACCTGTTAAGGCTCCTGTTGCTGCAAATTCAGTAGATGCATAAAGCCCAAGTCCGATACTACCATAAAGATCACTTGAATCGTAATCGACGCCATCGACATCAACATGGAAGTTAAGATTATTATCATCAATATTAATAGCAGGTCCGCTTACCTCAAAAATTAATGAAAATCCTTGTGCTGGATCAAACATTGGATCGGCAAGCATTTCATTAATAATTGGTGAAATATCGGGACTAGTATTTGTAACCCAAGAAATAAGATTCCATGTTAAAGAATTTGACGTTTTTATTCGATCTTCTGGAGATACATCCTGATACCTTGTATATGAAGGGCTACCCCAGATAGTAACTTCAGAAGCACTATCATTCATAACTCCTAAGATATTAATAATTGCACTTGAAACACTCGAACCTTTTTGAAGGTAATCATTATTTTCAGGATAAAAAACTATTTCTGAGAAGTTTGACAAAGCGAAATCTTGATCCCCAGCCTTTGCGTAAGGAACTGAGAAGCCAGAGACTTGCTCCTCCAAATTGGACCAATTGCCAGCTGTAAAATCAGTTACATAGGACAAATTACTACCAGAATTATTAATAATCGTAGGAGTGCCAACAATTGAGATGTTAGCTTCTGGTATTGGTGCAAAAGCTTCTACAACATCTTCAAAGATATTAATATCTTCTAAATTAACATCTCCAAGATTCTCAACATTAAGCTCTATCTCAGCAGTGTACTTCCCTGTTGCCTGATCATAATCTAAGCTATTCAAATTTTTTGCAATACCAATAGTAGGGTTCTCTATGAATTCGACAGGAGTT
Organism: Candidatus Dojkabacteria bacterium; assembly: GCA_020630115.1. Lineage (GTDB taxonomy): Bacteria > Patescibacteriota > Dojkabacteria > SC72 > JAHDCA01 > JAHDCA01. The sequence continues at coordinate 1,772 of JAHDCA010000009.1, forward strand.
GGATTGTTTTCAGATGGTATATCATCTGAAGAAGGATCTGGTTCTAATCCGTCAGTGGATATATCTCCATTTAGATCACCGTCTGTATCAAAACCTGATATAACGGCTGTATTATCAAGTATAGTATTAAGCTCTTTTGGATTTCCTCTCATTGTAATACTAAGCCCACAAACCTCACCTGGCTCTATATAACTTGAGGTTTGTAGTAGACTTGTTGTGAAATAATCATCGTCAACTAATATCCCTGCGTTGCTAGAATTAAAAATAGAAGGAACTATATTACTTCCTGAACAACTAATTGAAGTCAACACTCCTGTACTGGATGTTATAGTATCGACTGATAAAACTTCAAAGTCAGGATCATTTACAGTGAAAATTTGCGACATCTCATCGAAAAGCTCTAAATTGCTTATTCTATCAACTCCTAGATTTTCAAATATAAATAATATATTTATGTCATATGTCCCATCTGGATTAGATGAAGACGGATTTGAAGACAATAATGAATCCGGATTAACAGATTTAGCTAAACCTAAATCACTCGGAGGTAATTGAATTGGGATAGGTGTTGGATCATTCTCACCTGGTTCGTTAGGGTCATTATTCAAATTTTGATCTGGATCTTGATCATTTGGATCTATAGTATCATCAGATATGTCTTCTAAAAGAGTTTGCGGGTCTAATGATGAAACGCCGGTTACTTTTGCAGAGTTATATATTGTCTCAAAGAGAATCCCTGGCCCATAGTTTGTAACAATAGTAAATGGAAGTTTAGCCTGGTATCCGTTTAGTAGAGATCCATCACTTATTAAAAAGTGAGTTGGTGCCTGACCGTTACCCACAGTAAATTCACCGATACTATTACAACTTCCATTACCTGTACAGCTAGCACCTCCTTGTGTACTTGTAAATTCAACATTTGCATTATCAAGAGTTACTGATTGAACCGATCCACTAACTCCTAATAAAGCATCTATGTCGTCTATTAATTTAATATTCTGTATTGTTTCTGAACCTGTAATATTTTCAATTACGAAGTCCATCTTTATTGTCATTGTTCCATCTTGATTCGCAACAATTGTATTTGATGGATCTTCAACATGCTCCTTGGCAACACCGATTGTACTTTCACAGAAGAGATGTGGGAATATTGAAGCATTTGAACACTCATTACCTCCTAGACCAGGAACTTGTACACATGCGTTATCTACACAGCCTAAGTGGAATCCACCACCTACTGTACATACAGAGAGATCAGTGACAAAAACATTACCTAAATTATGCTCATTTACTTGAATGTATTGTCCATTAGTATTATTCGCAATGTACGAAAGTTGACTTTCAGTAATCGAAGAGTATGTAGACATGTAAGGATTTGTAACATGTACTCCTGAGATATTTACATTCTTCTGAATTGCAGGATCAATTAAGTCAAGAATTCT
>JAHDCA010000009.1:3223-20905 GCA_020630115.1 Candidatus Dojkabacteria bacterium
GGTTCCTGTATGATAGTCAAATCCATCACTTGAGCTTCCCAAAGGCGCATCAGTCACTAAAATGATATGTCTCGTTGACCCATTCCTCCATGCTTGGTTTTCGATGATGTATTCAATCGCCTCATCCCAGTTCTCAGCGGGGCCACCTCCTACACCAAACGATGGCACTTGACCGGCCAAACCTGTCGCAAAGTCTGCGGCATTATTTATACCAAAAGGAACTATCTCATTATATGTATCCGAAAAAGTGTAAAGTGATGATTGATAGTTTGAACCTGATGCAAGATCGAAGTATGTCTTTATTTCTTCGATATTATTCATCATACTGGTATGAGAATCTCTCATACTGCCTGTAATATCAAAGAGAATTACAATATCAGAATTAGAACAAGATCCAGGCCCTGGTTGACATGTATTACTACATTCATCAAGGTCGTTAGAATTACCATCGTCACAATACTCATCCTCATGATTTAAAATACCATCACCGCAGTATGTGTTGAGTTGCTCAGTAACCATCCCTGGTTCTAAAACTGTTCTACATTCAGTTCCTTCTGGCAATGGCAGCCCTGTAGAACAATCAATAGCACCAATAGGATGATAGTCTCCAAACTCATCCATATTTGGATCTAAGACCTCACAACTTTCTGGTATCCCTGTTATTGGGTTTGTTTCACAAATTCCGTTAGCTTGAGAGTTAGGGTTAAGAGTTGGGTAACCAGTCCACCCACAGAATGTAGATGGTACAGAATATGCTAAAGTTGAGGGACAAGTTCCTGGACCTGAGCTAGTATAAAAATCCCTTGAAGTTCCACTACAAGTATTCCCAACAGAGGGTCCTGATGGGATTGAGCATGGAGGCGGTGGTGGCCCTGGAGGGCCTCCGCCTCCTCCGCCTCCACCACCGCCGCCACCACAACCACCGTTGTAACATGCGTCAGCCCAGTTTCTAAATTCAGAGTTCGAATTATATAAAATCCCTCCTACTAAGAAGAGGACTGTGAATGAAAAGATGCAAGCAATTGCAATCTTTCGTAAAAGACTTTTTGTCATAAATTAAGCAGCAAAATTAATTTCTCTACATATAAGATAGCCTTTAAAAAGAAAGGCTTCAAGGAATTTTTAGCTGATAATTATCTTATAGGGATTGAGTAATCGTTTCTCGAACCTTAGTCGCATCAAAACGACCTTTACCCTCTTTCATGACTTGACCAATTAAGAATCCAACAGCGTTTGGATTTTTACCAGATTTGAAATCTTCGACAGCTTTGTTATTTTCAGAGATAACTTTTTCTATTATTGATTTAAGTTCATCTGTGTTGTCACTCATTATTAGGTTATTTTCTTGAGCAATATCTTCAGCCTTACCACCTGACCTAACCAAGTTTTCCACAACGATATCCACAGCATCTGAATTCAGCTTTCCTTCTGTTTGCAAAGAAACTAGACTTGCTAATTCGCTGACTTCAAATTCTTTACTAAGACCAAACTCAGAGTAGACTTGAGTGTATTTCCCGACGATTAAATTTGCAAGTTTTTTAGGATCACAATCTCGTGAGTTAATATCAAAAGCTTGGAATTTGATTTCGTCATCTACCAAGGTCGTTGATATCTCTAAATTTAAGCCAAGTTGGGTATATCTATCTAATTTCTGATAAGGTAATTCTGGAATACTTTCTTGAATAGATTTAAGCTTCTCATCAGAAGTTATTATCACAGGGATATCAGGCTCAGGAAAATATCTATAATCTGCAGAATTCTCTTTAACCCGTTGTGATTGGGTTAAACCTGTCATATTAACCAGTCCTCTTGTCTCCTGAACTGGAACCTCGTTTCGATCAAGGATCTGCGACTGCCTTGTGTATTCAGATTCTACGACTTTTTCCAGGACAGAAATAGAGCCTATGTTTTTTACTTCGACTTTATAATCTGGAAGAGCTTCTTCACCAAAAGGTCGAAGCGACATGTTAACCTCAAAACGCATCTGCCCCTTTTCCATATTAGCGTCAGATACCCCTAAGTATTCAACTGTCTTCTTTAGACACTTAGCGAAAGCGCTTACCTCTTGAGTTGAGTTTATATCGGGCTCTGTAACTATCTCGATCAGTGGCATACCTGACTTATTAAAATCTAGGAATGTTTTATCATCTTTATGTACCGACTTACCTGTATCTTCTTCTTGGTGAGCCCTATTTATGCGGATTGATTTTCGAAGCCCTTTCTTATCAAAGATCTCAAGCTTACCATCAAAGCAAAAAGGTAATTCGTGCTGAGATGTCTGGAAACCTTTAGAAAGATCTGGATACATATAACTTTTACGATCGAATTTTGAGAACTGATTAATACTACAGTCTAGAGCTAGTCCTAGTGCGATAATGTTGTCGATAGCTTTCTGGTTAGGATATGGCAATGCCCCTGGCAATCCTAAGCATGTTGGACATGTATGAGTGTTCGGTTCTTTACCAAAGTATTCAGTTGAGCATCTACAGAACATCTTTGATTTAGTGTTTTGTTGAATATGGACTTCTAGTCCTATCACCATTTCATACTTTCTTTCACTCATGACTGAAATTGCATTCCAAGATTAAAAAGTTCTTTTTCACTCTCCATTGGACCGATCAACTGCATTCCTACACTCAAGTCACCAATGCTTCCTGCTGGTAATGAAATAGCAGGTATCCCAACGGGATTGATTGAACATGTATATGCGTCCATCAACCACATCTTTAGAGGATCATCATCGTGTTCACCTATTACTGGAGGAAGTACAGGCATTGTAGGAGTTAAGATAATATCAACTTGTTCAAATGCGTTTTGAAACTGGTCTTTTAGTAATTCTCTAACCTTCTGTGCTTTATTGTAATATTGATCGGCAAAACCAGCACTTAATGTGTATGTACCTATCAAGATTCTTCTCTTTGTCTCTGGTGTAAAACCTTCTGTTCGAACCTGTGTAATCTTTTCTTCCCAATTATCAGTTTCAACATCGAGCCCGTATCTAATACCATCTAAACGATTTAAGTTTGAGCTTGTTTCTGAAAGACCAATTACGTAATAAGCTGCAACTGCATATTTTGTATAAGGAAGATTAATATCGATAATTTCATGACCAAGCTCTCTATATTTCTCAATTGCATCTTCGATAACTTTTTTAACTTCAGGATCAATCCCCTCTTGAAAGAATTCTTCAGGAACTCCAATTTTGTACCTTTTACTTTTTGAATCCTCTTTATTAATGAATTTTTCATAATCATTATCGCTTTCAATCGAAGTAGCATCATAGTCATCTTTCCCTGCAATAACATCCATAACGATAGTAGCATCTTGAATAGTCTTGGTGATTGGGCCAACTGTATCGTACGAACTTGCATAAGCAATTGAACCGTAACGACTGACTAAACCGTAAGTTGGCTTCACGCCAACTAATCCACAGAAACTTGCTGGAGCCCTATTAGAGCCACCAGTATCTTCACCGATAGAGAACAACCCTCCACCATATGCAACAGCTGCTCCTGAGCCACCAGAAGATCCTCCAGGGACCCTTGAAGTATCAAGCGGATTACAAGTAACACCAAAGTGAGAATTCTCAGTTGATGAGCCGTGACCAAAACTATCCATGTTTGTCTTACCAAGTAAGATCGCACCAGCTTCATCTAATTTCTTGTAAACAGCTGCATCATAAGCAGGAACATAATTCTCGAGAATTTTTGATCCTGCAGTAGTTTTAATTCCTTTTGTTACGTATGCATCTTTAAGCGAATATGGTATCCCGTAAACTCCTGTTACTTCATGACCCTCTGCGATCTCTTGATCGATCTTTGAAGCCTTCTCAAGAGCTAGATCAAATGTAGTTGTCACAAATGCATTTATCTCACTCTCATTGGATTCAATTGCATCAATACAAGCTTGAGTTAGTTCAACACAAGTAATCTCGTTATTTGCGAGCATCTGATTAGCTTCTTGGATTGTTAATGTTTTAACATCTATCATTATTTCTTGACTACTCGATTTAATGTAAATGCACCATCTGTTTGAGTATTAACTCTACCTGAGACTGCTTCTTCTTGTGTTAATGATTCTTTTACCTCATCGTCTCTTGTAACGTTGTTAAGCATCGAATTATATTTAAAATCTACCAAGTCAAGATCAAGTTCATTAAGCACTTGCATATAATCAAGTATTGATTCGATCTGCGGGACAAAGTCTTCAAGTTCTTGATCTGTAAGCTTTAGTTTTGCAAGCTTAGCTACGTGTGCGATATCATCTTTTCTACTCATACTCTGATTATATAGAAATATTGATATTTCTCTATAAAAAACCTGAATATTTATTTATCTATTAGATGTTCTCTAAAGGAATATATTCACCGAAACTCGATTTATCGATTCGAGATTGTTTATCAATCTCCTTATACAAAAGTTTATCTTGCAATAGAACGAATAGTGCCTTTCGATCTTCCGAGTCATGAAGCATTATCAAGTTTGCTGGCATTCTTAGTTTCGTTGATACAATTAGCATTGGCTGGTCATTCTTAACTGTAAACCAAAATTGATCTAGCATATACCAATCATAGTGCTTATCTATTGACTCGATCCCTCTAGTGGTTATTACGTGTTTAACATCAATCGGTTCGGTTGTAGAGGCAACATAAACAAGAAACAGAATAGCAATTATCGAGAACATTAACCCGTAATTACCAAGTAATGCCAGGTATAAAATGAAAAGTAAAAATCCTGCAACAATACTCATAAACGTTCTTTGATCGTACTCAAACTTAACTCTTATTGGAGCCTCCCATTCAAAGACTTTTAATTTTTGGACTACTTTCTTAGGAGTAGGATCATTGACTAATTCTTGGGGATTTTCAACTTCAATTACAGCTTTTCTATTTAAGATTCGATTGCGGAGCTTATTTCTCTGTTTCTTGACTCCTGCAACTTTTGCTTTCTCTAACTCCTCCTGCTTTTTTTGCATCTCCATCTCACCACTCAAGAATTTCGCTAGTCGAGTGATATTATTTTGCTCTTTTATTGTACTATCATTTTCAATATTTTGATCTTTTTCATTTACAAAATCAGCTGATTTAATCTCTTCGAACTTTGCTTCAAGTTCCTTCTTAACTGTCGTTTTTTTGGATTTTGACGCCATCACTTAAGAAATTTATAAATAAAGATTACTAACAGTATAGCAGTTAGTCCCCAACCAAGGGAAAAAATGTGATAAACATGGAGTGAAAGCAGTAATAACAATACCAAACTTGTAATTATCGTATTTACTTCGATGAACTTGTATTTTGAGAAATTTTTAATTACCTGTACTGTGCTGAATATTATTAATTCAAAAATTATTGTGATCGAAACTAAAAACACAAAAACCGCCGAGTGATTTACATTCCCATTATCCAAAATTGGGCTTAATTTCAAAATGTTAAGCAAATATAACAAGAAAGTAACATTAAAAAAATTCAATACTCCCCTTTTTATAAAGCTTTGTCTTAGGTTCATCTTATAGGTAGTTTAAAGTCTTACGCATGAATATTACCATCTCAAATATCTAAATTATAAATCAATACTAAATGAAATCACTAATTATCTCTGACAGCAACACTTTAAGCCAGTTACTATCTATGGTTTTGAGCAGTCATACTTTTACACCAATACATAGAAAGTCTAACGACATCAAGGCTAATGATTATTACATGTATAAGTTTATCTTTATTGACTTAGAATTAGATTTTGAGAATCCATTTGAACTGGTCAAATCAATTTCCAGTAAGATCAAAAATTCTTTCTTGATAGGTATATCTAGACCCAATAATTGGAAATCCCGTGTCGACTTCCTTAACAACGGTGGAGATGACGTTATCAACTACCCATTTCCTACTCAAGAATTAATAGCACGAATAAACACTTTAAAGAAAAGAAAATTTCAAAAATCTAAAAAGGTATACAAAATTGATGACTTAACAATCAACTTTGATCGTAACGAGATTGTCAAAAAAGATAAAAGAGTTGATTTGAATAAAAAGGAATATGAAGTATTTGAATATATGATCAGAAATAATTCCCGCAATGTTTCAAGAGGTGAACTTATGGATCAAGTTTGGGATTATCGAAGAAGTATGTCTTCAAATACTGTTGATGTACATGTGAATAAGATCCGTAATAAGTTGGGCGATAAAAAGATCATCAAGAGTGTTTACGGGATAGGTTATCGAATAGACCTACATAGAGCCAATACAGAGAAAGAAAATGAGTACCTCCTTGAAAACATTCAAAAGAAGTACTCACGATAATTATTAAAAGCTCTTTAACAACTAATTAAATCCTCATTGGCATTATCAAGTGGATGAAATCTTCATCACCAGCGACTCTAAAAACTATCGCGGATGTTGCAGTTGAACATTCCATAACTAAGTTCTCAGAAGACATATTACTCAACATATCATTTACGTATTTTGCACTAATAGCGAATTTTAGATCTTCTCCTGTAACATCGACCTTTAGCTTAGAAGTATTACTTCCAAGCTCTTGTGCTGTTGAAGAAAGCGTAATCTCCGAATTAGCCTTTGAAACTTCCACTACCATCTTTGAACCACTAGCATTTCTTGCGATAATATTTACTATCTTTAGCGCATTTTGAAAATCAGCTTTGTTAATTTCGATTCTAGAGTTATATGTTGAAGGTATAGCTTGTCTGTATGGTGGATATTTACCATCAATTAATCTTGCCGATAACTCTATCTCGTGATATTTGAAAACAATATGGTTTCGATCTTCAAGATAATAGATCTCTACAAATTCTCCCTCATCTGTTAAGTCTCTAAACTCAGAAATAATATGCGCTAATTCTGTCATCGCTTTAGCAGGCACCAAAAGATCTAAGTCCTCCTCAATACTTGAAGGTAAAGTGATTAACTGCTTTGAAAGCCTAAGACCATCAGCTCCCACAAAAGATGCTTGTTCACCTGAGACTTCAATTTTTACACCAGTGAATACAGGCTTTGCATCATTTGAAGATGTTGCAAATGCCACTCTTGAAACCATTGACTGAATATGATCGCTTGAGACCTTTAAGATTGGTTCATGTTCATCGATAGAGACCACAGGTGGAAAATCATCTGCAGGTATTGTGTTAAAGAAACTTTCTGTAGATTCGGTGAAAGTCTTCACCTGAGTGTCTTCAAGTGATATCTCTACTGTATCCTCAGTCAATGAATTAACAAATTCTGATATAGCTTTTGCAGGTACTGTTGTCTTTCCATCTGACTTAACCTCAGCGCCAATCCAAGTCCTTATTGATAATTCGAGATCTGTTGCAGTGATACTTAATTGACCTGAGTTTGTCTCTAGGTAGATATTAGAAAGTACTGCCATTGCATTCTTCTGTTTAATAACCCTACTGGCTGTATTTAAGTATTTTGAAAGAAGCTTTTTATTAGAGACAAATTGCATTTCTTGGTAATTTATTAATTTAAATTTGTATGGTCAGTAAGAGATTTATATTTGTACACCAGAGTATACAACATTTCTTTCTATATATTAGTAATAGTAGTAGGGGCTGTGGAGAATAGGTATAAGTGATGAATTTGAGGGATATTTTACGATTCTATAAGGGATTGCGTTGATCTACTTTGGGTGGAAAACTCCTTTGGCTACTTTGACCTATTGTTGTGGGGTTAATTTATAAGAAACTTAGTGGTAGTAGTGTTTTGTGAGCTGTGTAAAAATACCCTTAGTTTTACACAGTATTCCACAGGTGATTTGTCCAGTAAACATTGAAGTCATTATTTTGGGAGTAAGTTGTTAATTATACACAAAAAATATGATTGTTATCCACAGGTTTAAGCACCATATATCTCACTTTTACACGCTTCAATTTTCTGAGCATAAAAAGTATCTTTTTCAATGAGCCCTTTTGCTTTAGAGTATGAATTAAGTATTGTCGTGTGATCTTTGCGGTTTATAAATCGTGCTATTTGCTTTAGTGATACTTCAAGTTCATCTCTATATAGATATACGAATGCGTGTCTTGCCCTTACTATATGTTGAGTCCTACTTTTTCCTTTAATATCACTTTCAGAAACATCAAAGATATTATTAACAGCTTTTAGAATTCTCTCTGGTGGTATCTTTCTTCTTTTATTCTCAGCATTTATCTTCAACATCTGTGCTACTAAATCAGTTGTGATCGGCTGTGGGTCAAACTTTATTTGTATACAAACTTTATTTACAGCACCTTCGAGCTCTCTAATATTATTAAATATTTGATTAGCTAAAAACTCACATACTTCAGCTGTAATAGCCACGTTGTTTTCAAGTGCCCTAGATTTAATTATTGCTACTCTTGTTTCAAAATCAGGCGGGTGGATATCGATTAACATTCCACCTTCAAATCTCGATTGAATCCTATCTGGAAGATTATCAATCTCATGAGGTTGTCTATCTGAGGCCATAATGATGTGCTTGTTTTCTTGATACAATTGGTTAAATGTATTAAAAAGCTCATCTTGGGTCTTCTTGAATCTGCTAATGAATTGGATATCATCAAGTATCAGTACATCTAACTCTCTATATGTATCTCTAAATTGTGGTGTTGTATTAGACCTAATCGCTTCAACGATTTCATTCATAAAGCCTTCTGTGGGTATATATCTAATCTTGAAATGAGGATTTGCTTCAAGCAATGAATTACCAATAGCTTGAATTAAGTGAGTCTTCCCTACTCCAGTTCTGCCATATATATAAAGCGGGTTATAGATTGTACCTGGGCTTGAGACTACAGCCTCAGCCACAGCATGAGCAAGTTGATTGCTGGAACCGACTATATATGAGTTAAATGTATATTTGGGATTTAGATTTGTCAGTATAGGTTTGGTTATTTTTACACTTTGAGTTGTCACATTAGTGATTCCAGAGTTCTCAATAACTTTATTGTTTTGAAAGAGTCCTGATGAATATTCATCAGGGTTAAAATATTCGTAGGCGTTGTTTTTAGTTTCTGACTTAGGTGCAACTTGAATATCAACTTCATAGCTCAGGTTTGTAATTTCTTTAAGCTTGTTTGATATAAGGTTCCTACTATTAACTTCTAACCATTCTTTATGATAGTTATTATTACATACAAGAACACAGACTCCATTATCCAATGATTTTATATAAATATTTTTAAACCAAGCATTATATGTTTTACTACCTACAATGGTCGAAATTTGATCTTTGATCTGCTTTGAAATCTTGTGTGGGTCTAAATCTGTCATTGAGCGGATTGTATATTAAAATTGTGGATAAGTGGAAACGTTTTTATTAAGTGCTTATATAATAGGCTTTTTAACTCCCCTATTTGTGATATATATGTATATAGAACTTAAAAGCTAATAAATAATAATTAGGCTTGTCGAAAATCAATTACTGCAATATAATCATTAGCCCAATACTGCCCTAAGCTTTTTAAAAAGTATTATGAAAAGAACATATCAACCAAAAAAACTGAAAAGACTTCGAAAATTCGGATTCCGAGCTAGAATGAAAGATAGCGCAGGAAGAAGAGTTCTCAAGAGAAGAAGAGCAAGAGGAAGAAAAGCTCTTTCTGCTCATGAGGAGTTTGTCTTTTTAAGAAAGAAGCCAAAGGCAAAATTTAGATAATCACTCTGATTTATGCTTAAGAAGACTTTAAGATTTCCTTCACGAAGTCTCTTTAAGGTTGCGGTTATTAAAGGACGATTTCTAAGAAAAACAAATCTATTTACTCTGAAAGTGCTTGAATTGCGAGATCCTGCAACAGGACCTTTTTTTGGTGTTGTTGTTTCAAAAAAAAGAGGCAAAGCCAATAAGAGGATTTTGCTAAAAAGAAGATTTCGAGGAATTATAAATACTCTACCCGATTCACTAAAAGATTCTTACATCGGTAAGGCATTTGTCTTTAATATGAGCAATTTACCAGAAAGTTATGAAGATCTTAAAGCTGAGATCTATAATTGTCTGGATAAAAAGTAAGTAAATTAACTCTTGAAGTTTTGGTTATTCGCGATAATAAGTGGCTTAAAGAATTGATGTATGAACTCTGGGACAGTAATTTCGCTGATGTTGCTAGGCCTAATATAGTAGTAACGCAATTTGGAAAGTACTCCAAGAGACAGTTAGGATCAATAAGGATGGCTCACTCAAGATCTCGCATAAGGTCACTTTTAAAGTCGTATAAAGAAGAAGTTGATGCTGCAGATGATAAATCCGTTTCAATTATAACGATGACGAAATATTTTCAGTCTGAGCTTATCCCTGAAGTTGTTGTTAAACTTGTTATGGCTCATGAAATGGTTCATTATACGCATGGTTTCAACTCTCCTCTCAAGCAACTATATAAGAACCCTCATCAAGGAAATATTGTTAACAAAGAATTAATAAGTAGAGGCCTTGGTGATGAGTTAGAACAACAAGAAAAATGGATAAAAGAAAATTGGTTAAAATTTTTAAGAAAGTATAAGAAATAGTTTATAATCTCCCTAATCAGGTTTAGACTAGTTGACTTGCCTTCTTCTTGGATCCTCCCAGACCTCTACTCTCTCGAGTTCAAAATTAGTATTATCTGGCATGTACGCTCTTAAAAGTACATACGCCGGTAGAATTATTGTTAGTGTTATTATTAGAACACCTGCGTAACTTTCCATATAATTCTTTTAATAACTTATCTAGTATTTCATAATATAATCAATAAATACCATTAACTTGATAAAACAATAATTTAATCCTGACAAAATCAAACAACTTATGACTAAAATCTCTGAAATACCTAAGCTAACAGCAGTATTAATAATTAATTTGTATCAGAAAACATTGTCATTTGATCATGGCTTTATGGGGAAAGTATTCTTAAATACTCGTTATTGTAAGTTTTCGCCTTCATGTTCGGAATATACTAAAAAATCAATTGAGAGGTACGGTTTAATAAGAGGCGGAGTGTTAGGCTTTAAAAGGATATTAAAGTGTCACCCCTTTAGTTCAAAACATGGATATGATCCAGTGCCTTAAATTTACTACTATTTAAAAGTCATTAATGTATAATCAATCTAATGTTTAGAGATCTAATCAACACAATAATCTACGAGCCATTTCTTAACCTCCTTGTTTTCTTTTATGGACTTTTTGAACACAATCTTGGAGTTGCTCTTATACTTTTAGCTATAACTGTTCGTCTTTTACTTATTCCCTTTGTAAAACGTCAAACAGAGATGACAAGGAAGATGCAGACCCTTAAGCCGGAAATTGAAAAGCTTAAGAAAAAGTATAAGAACAATCAAGAGGAATTCGCTAAAGCTCAGATGAAACTTTATCAAGAAAAGGGTTATAACCCACTTGGATGTCTTTTTACTTTAGTTCCTCAGTTGATTATTGGTATAAGTGTTTTCGGTATCGTTAGAGCTGTTGGAGAACCTGAGATTAGTGGCTTATATGGATGGGTAGAGAATTGGGCTTTTGGAAGCGAGACTCCAACATTTAATACAGATTTCTTCGTTTGGGATCTTTCTAGTCACTATAATGAAGCAGCAGAGAATGCGAATAGCTATTTTGATATAAAGGCGCTTAAATATTTAATGATCTCATTGGCAGTCGGCGCAGTTCAATTCTTCTCGATGCAATTTACGACTAAGATGTCAGGACAAGATACAAAGAAAGTTACTAAGAAATCAGCTAAAGATGAACCATTGAATCAAGAAGAAATGGCGGCTCAGATGAGTAAATCAATGTTGAGGATATTTCCTCTAATTACTGTTTTTATTACCCTATCAGCTCCACTAGCACTTGCGATTTATTGGATAGCTCAATCATTGATGTTCGTAGTTCAATACTTCATAATTGATAAGGAAAAAGCGTTAAAAGGCTTTAATGAAATTCTTGGTAGAAATTAATTTTTGAAAAAATAATTATTATGGATACAAATACTATCCTTACTACTGCTCAAGAGATCTTAGACTCGCTTTCACATAGCATGTTTTTAGATTGTAATCATACTGTTGAAGTACAAGAACAGGATGATTATTATGTTGTAAATGTGAATTTTGAGGGTGATGACCTTGGTTATCTAATTGGACCTGCTGGTGGTCATCTGAGATCTTTACAAGCTATTACAAAATTGATGATAATGACAAAGCTTCCTGAGCTTAAAGAACAGATGGACGAAGGTAAGAGACTTGTCGTTAATGTTGATGCAGGTGGTTATATGAAGCAAAGAGAAGACCGAATGATTGAAAATGTAAAAGGAAGAATTGAAGATGCAAGAGCTTTGGGTGAGTCAGTAGACTTGGAACCAATGAGAGCTGCACAAAGAAGAGTTATTCATAGTTATATTTCTCAATTTGATGATGTTGAAACTGAGAGTGTGGGTGAAGAACCTCAGAGGTTTATTAGAATCAAACCAGCTAAATAGTCACTTCTTTGGATTATTAGTTTTTTTATCGAGCCTAAATCTTACTTTACGGCTCGATAATTTTTTTCATATTAATAAACAAGAATACTTCGTACTTGGTCGAGAGATTAATTATCTACTACCCTACTTACATGTCATAGACATATTTGTACTATTGCTAGTAATAATACTTCTGTTTTTTAGAAAGATATCAATTAATAAGTTCTGGATATTTCTATTGTTACTACTTTTATTTTCATTAATTATTAATTTTCACATCGCTTCATTAATTTGGTCTATAAGGGTTCTGGTTTATTCATTATTGATAATGAGTTCTAGTTTAAAAGAATTGAAAGCTAAGCAGTTTCTTTATTGGGCCTGGATCACAGTATTAATTCAATTTCTGATTGTACTAGGGCAAGTAGCTTCAGGTCAGAGTTTAGGGTTAAGTTTAATTGGAGAATCTCAAGTTGTGAAAGGATTTACAGGGGTAAGCTTTGTAAATACATTAGAAGGGATATTCCTTAGAGGGTACGGGACTTTTCCTCACCCTAATGTGCTTGGAGGATATATGTTGATGATTCTGCTTTTGTTAGAACTTGTAAGTGAGACGATCTCAACTAAGCTTAGCAAGAACTTGCTAACTACTTTGCAAGGAATTTTAGGTCTAGTGATACTGTTAACCTTCTCCAGATCAGCATTTATAATCTATTTATTATTCGTAGTTTACAAACTTTATAGTCTGTATTCAAATGGAAAAGCAGTTAATAAAGTTTTTGCATTTAATCCACTGATAATAATTTTAGAGAGAATTATTAGGACTAATGAAACAGACAGAGAACAACTTTGGAATTCAGGGATAGAGTTGTTGGGTAATCATCCCTATCTCGGAACGGGCGTACTTCAATCAATTAGATATTATGGAAATCTAGACAGTATACCTTCAACGGCAGCAGGTATAACACTTCTACAACCTATACATAACGTATTTTTATTAATCTTAGTCGAATTTGGTTCTATAATCGGAGGTATTGGTATACTAATATTTTTATTGTTTGTAATCTTTACTATTGTTAGGACACCTAGTGAGAAAAAACTTTTCGTCGTATTGATTTTTATATCAATGATATTCATCATGTCTATAGATCATTACTTATACACCCTGCCCCAAGGACTTTTGATAAGTTTCATTTTATTGAAGGTGGCACATGAAGGATCAGAGACTTTTGATTATTAACTTCATCTGACTTATCTCACTTTTAGTCTTTTTAAATGGCAAGAAGTGTTTTTGAGAAATTTCCTTGAGAATTGGTAAATGTAAGACTTTTGAGAGATAAATGTTTTGAGTATTAAGTTTGTTAGAAAGTCTATAAACCCTAGGGAACTCTTTTAACCAGAAAGCCTGTCTGATCTTCGTAAGATCTTTAAGATTAATTATTCTATAATTAACAAAGGTTGTGATTCCTTGGTCTATATCGAGTTCAAGGTCATGACAATCATCATTAAGCTGATCCAACTTACATATATTTAACAGGTACTTGGTGAAATGCCCTCTCATAGTCTTTGATAATGAAGAATTAAACTCTAGATACTTAGTGAATTGGTCAATTAGAAGAAAATTTCTTTTGTCGATATAAGCTGTACCTAACTTCTCGTATACTCTTTTGGAGTTTAGATTATCTTTCTCATACTGATAATGGTTAAGAATTTCGTTTGGATCAAAGATAATTTCGAACTTGGAGTTATGATTGAAATCCTCGATAGCTTTATTTATGTAACTGAATCTTTGTTTTGACTGACCCACTGTATCTATTTCATCATCGTAAGCCTTAACAAATTTGTAAATCAATTTGAGTAATTTTATGTATCTGCTATGTAATTGCCTATCGTGGATTTCAAATGATGATGATACTATTTGATCAATTATCTCGACCCTGTCTAGTTCCTGAATACTTTCTGCAATATCTTTTTCTTCTCGAAGTATCTCAATCCCCCATGCAACTTTTGCATAATACGAATAAGTTAAGGAATTATTGAAGTCTTTACATATCGCTATCGATTCATCATTTCTAAGCTCTCTAAGAAGCCAATTTAGCTGGTCTATCTCAATCTTTTTATCAAGGTATCTTTGAATAATTAGAAATAAGAACTTATCAGTAATTTCTAGTCGATTAAAATCTTTCCCATTTATGAAACTTTTACATGTATCGATTAAGTCTTTATCATTGCTTATATACGCTGCTCTTGTAAGATTCCAATAGAAGAAAAATTCACCTTTGTAGTAAGGGGAAATCGTATTTTTATCCTCAACACACTTTCGTAGATAGCTTCTCAGAGTCGGCATCTCTATATCAAACTTATTGAACATGTAAAACAAGTGAGCATTTACAACAGGATCTATATCTTTCCATTGGTCATCACTGATGTACCAAGTTCTGTATGGGCCACCAGGTTTAGCTTCAAGGTTAATCAAGTTCAATACGTATGTAGGGTCAACGTTTAGAATATGAGTCTTTAATGAGCTTAGAACAATTGCTGTGTCATCTACATCATCAGGTACTAACTGATCTTTAGGGATCGGTTTAAGTTTTGAAAAGTAATTAAATGCTTTTCTTTCACTACCCTCTTCAAGTAGCTTAGTGACTAGTTCTTCTTTTGCTAGTAGTTTTACTTGACCTTCGTCAAGCGCGTGTAATACCATAGCTACCGGAAAGAGAACAAAGATCTCTTTAGAGGATTTACTATTCTTTTGGTCTACTTTGCATATATCCAGGTAACTAGCCCTTTTGACTTTCTGCAAAAGAGCTTCTCTCATCTTTAAAATCTTTAGTCTCGTATCATGTGTTTGACTCACTGAGTATCTTTATACTTATTAGAAGTTAATACTTTGGATTTCTGTCCATTTATCAGAGTTGTAGGATACAACGCCTTTGGAACTGAAGAAATAAAATACATCATCAATAAATGCTGCTCTATCGATCTCTTCATTCCATGACCATCTATCTTGGTACCCAGAAAGTTTATGAACAATTGATAGGTTGTTTTGGGCATAGCTCATCACAAAAGCTTCATCCCAGGACGGTATGAAGAAAATCTCTTTATCCCTGTCTATCGTGAAAGCTTTATGGTTATCTTGAATTTCACTACTAACCCCATCGATTATGTAATTATCAAGCTCGATAGGGTTTTCTGGATCTGAAACATCAAAGAGACTTGCTTTAAAATCCCAATCTTGATTACCTATTCCAAGTATAAGATCCTCACTTAATGGATGTAGATAAGTTGAAACCCCAGGTATCTTCAGTTCACCTTTAAGTTCAGGGTTCTCTGGATCTGATAGGTCAAATACGAAGAATGGATCTATCTCTCTGAAGGTAACTACATAGCCTCTATCACCCATAAATCTCGCACTAAATACTGACTCACCTTTACCTAAGTCTGAAACCTCAGATACATAATCTAGATCACTATTTAGAATCGTTAATTTATTGAATTGGTTGTCGCTAGTGCCTCTCCAACTATTGAACTGAGTATTATCAACTGTAGTAAATATACGTAAATGTTCATCAAAAAAATCTAATGAGAACTGATCATTGATGTATCCGCTAACTTCACCGTAGTTACTAAGGGACAGGTCAACTGTATTAAGCGAAATGATTCCTGTCTTTGAGAACCGTTCAACATTATTAGATACGTATTGTCTGTACTCGTTGCTGTAATTTTCATTATTTCCCCAATTTTCATCAATGCTTTGTTTTACTATACTTTGTAGTTCAATATACTTAGCTGAGTTCGAGATACTTAGCTCATCGATCTCTATGGCATTATCTTTTAAGTCGCTTTCTAATGTTTCTGTTACAAAGCTAAAAAGGACTGAGTAAGCTGATTCTGAAATACTCATTGGGATGAAGATGTTATCAAAGGTAACAAGTGAATTTGATATCTGAGAATCACCATTTGTGAGGATGGAGAAAGTCCTCTCAATTTCGCCATTCTGGGCATCGATTAGCATATATATCGAGATTGAATTCGCTTGGTATTCGTGATCAATATAATTTATATCATCACAATTTACTGTTATTTCATTTGAGATCTTTATTGGACAATTTTGATTCTCATATTCATAAACTGGAATCTCACCAATTATTAGTAAATGATCATCAATTAATCGAGAGTCTTGTATATAGAAGCTGTTGTTTAGATCTGTGATTTCCCAGTTAAGATTAGGATTTTTCGTATCTTGGACGTCAGTACTTGAAATATAATTATCACCAATGGAAAGGATCGAGCTTTCGTATATATAACCACCTTCCAATTTAAGCTGACCTAAAAGACTAATGTTTTCGGGGTTAGAGGTATCCAAAACAGCAGTTCTAGTTTGGTTATTATAAAAAGGCTCTGGTTCACTTATGAAGTCTATCTCGGCTTGTGTTCCTGTAGATTCTTCAAAGAAATCTTCTTGGAAAGGACCAAAGTTATCGTAATCTTCATAACTATAATAAATTCTTTCTCGAGTGTTCTTCAAAGTATCGTATTCATCAATTCCCATAATCTGCGTATTAGTCACACTCGCTCCATCAATCTCATTGATGGGTAAACTACCTTCCTTAGTAGTTGTATCAGCAGAAAAAGCTGTAGGCTGTGAAATCTCTCTTGCAGAGTCTAAGCTCTCATTTTCTACATTGAAGAGTAAACTTTCTTCCATGATGAAGCCATCATCGAGCATACCTATGCCATACCTGTTAAAGTCTTGATTGTTTCGTATGAAGTTTTGATATCCTTTATTGTCTGTGAACTGCTTTATCTGTGCCTCACCGTTATTAATTCCTACTGTTGTTTTTATAGCTGGGTCAACCTCATCGTTATTAGTAGAATCTTTATCTTTGTTATCATCATCATCGCTAGTGATATTAAACCTACTCTTGAGGTCTGCAATAACCTCATCAGAGTTTCTAATGCTTAATACTGAAAGAGTAATTAATAGTAGTGAAAAGATCACCGTTAAACTTAAAATTAAAACTGTTGTTCTCTTCATATAAAGCTTACTTAATTTATCTAACTAATAAGTAGTTATTGGTTTACATTATTATTGCATAAAATACTGTCACAAATACTTCAAATCTTATCTTATAAAGAAAAAGCTTTTAGAGTTAACGAATACATTTGCTTTAGGGTATAATCTTGAAGTTGATGGAGGGGTGCCAGAGTGGTCGAATGGGCTCGCCTGGAACGCGAGTGTTCTCTAGGGAACCGCAGGTTCGAATCCTGTCTCCTCCGCCA
>JAHDCA010000096.1 GCA_020630115.1 Candidatus Dojkabacteria bacterium
AGGTTAGAAACTTATTCTTCGTTGGACATACAACCAATCCTGGTACAGGAACTCCTTTAGTCGTTGTGTCTGGTAATAACGTTGCGAAGTTAATATCCAAAGAGTATCCAGTAAAGTGAACGACAAATCCACAAACCACCATAAAGAAATAAACAACAAGATCTTCAAAAAAGGAAGCATAACATACTACAATGCTTCAAGATTTTTCCCAAAAGATAAAAGAGAAGACATTGCCACTTTATATGCATTTGTAAGGGTCTACGATGATTTTGTAGACGTAAAACCACATCAACATGATAAATTTGATGAGTTTGTAACAGATTATCTAGCCAGCAAATCACAAAAAGATATCAATATAAATATGAAAAAACTTGCCCAGAAATATGACTTTGATCCGCAATGGACACTTGCATTTATCAAATCAATCGGTATAGATAAAGACACGGTGCGAATTAAGGATCAAGATGAGCTTTGGGAATACATTTATGGCTCCGCAGAAGTAATCGGACTATATATGCAAAGGATCCTAGATCTTCCTGAACATAATGATGAATTTGCTATGCTACAGGGAAGAGCCTACCAATTAATAAATTTTATAAGGGACATTGGAGAGGATCTAACTATTGATCGGATATACATGCCTCAAGATCTAATGGATAAACATCATATTGATGAATTAAGTGAGTCATGGCTGAACTCATCCAATGAAAACAAAGTGAACTTTGAAAATTTCATCAAAGAGATCATTTCAATTTATGACCGAACACAGTCTCAAGCATATCTAGCATACCCAGAGATACCCTACCGATATAGAATCGCCATAAAAACAGCGACAGATCTATATAACTGGACTTCAAAACAGATAGCGAAAGATCCATCAATCGTCTTTAAAAAACAGATTAAGCCTAAACAAATTCAGGTAATCGCACGAGGGTTTCTCAATGCGATTATTGAACTATTTTAGACATTATTAGAGATCAAAATTTACCTCTATTGAATTTTAAGACATACCGTGAGCGAAGTTGTCATGATCCACTACTCCACTATCTCTTACGCTTTTCAATGCTTTTGCATACTCCGCAAGTAACCTTAGGCAGTAATGTCCATGATCTCTTACAACCTGATCAGATTCACCCATAACCTCTTGACCATTCATAACATCACCAACTCCACGTACAATTAAATGTTCTGGAATATAGTTAATCCTTGAATTCTTATATCCAATTGTCCTCATCTGAGTAATAGGATAAGCTCCACCTCTACCTCCTGAAACTGATACCAGAAGACCAGGTTTATGAGCCAACTCTTTATCAACTAAGTTCATAAAAACAACAGTGTTAGCAGTTAATGAACCGTTCCACTCTGGAGTAACAAAAACAACTGCATCTGCTTGCTCGAGCGATTCCGAAATTTTAGCCCACCTGATCGCATGTTCATCTTCTGGGTTCCAGTAATGAGACATATTCAGCATTAATGAATTCTCCTGCTTACCAAGATCTAGAACTTCCGTACTTTCAAATCCTTTATCAGCGGAAATACTTGCTAAAAATTCACCAACTTTAAAACTTTCAGATTCTTCTCTCTGACTTGCTGTTACAATGTATAATTTCATACTAAATATACGTTAATTTATTAATATTTAATTATACATACACCAGCTCAAACCCAAGTAAGATTAATACAGGCACTACACCTAGCTGATTATGAAGACAGTTTAAGAATATCCAAGGAGATCTTAGAGTACTTGGAAACTGACTCACCGAAACATTCTTATGAAGATATTATTCAACTACTTCTAAGTGGGAAACCATATGAACAAATTATCAACTCAGCCTATTTCTACGGTAGAAAATTTTACATCAATGAAGATGTACTTATACCAAGACCCGAAACCCAAGAGATTATTGATATATTCCTATCAAAATTAAGCTCGTTAGATATCAGCCCTTCGACTAAGATAAAGATTATAGACGTAGGGACTGGCTCTGGATGTATAATTTGCACCTTATATGACAAACTCAGTGTTGAGTACCCCAACGCCCAGTTTCTCGCTACAGATATATCCCCAGAGGCTCTTGAGGTAGCTAAAGTTAATATCGGCAAGCGTGAGATTAAATTGGTTCAGACAGACATGATCAAAGGTATCGAGGTTGATAAAGACACAATCATAATCTCTAACCCTCCTTACATACCAACCAAGATCTACGAAGGGCTCGATCAGTCAGTCCTTGATCATGAGCCTAAAATCGCACTTGAGTCTGGAGAGGATGGATTGGAACACATGGATAAATTACTTGAAGTTAAAGAGTTTAAGTTCATGCTGGTCGAGTTAATGCCTGAAGTGATCGAGCAACTACAAAAAGAGACCGAAATTAAAGACAGATCAAAAGTACTTAAAGACTTCCGAGGGAAGGATCGATTTGTATTACTCGGGTAGTAATCTTAATCATTAAACTTTTAGACTCTCGAAAACATCTTATTAAGTATTTTTGGAGCCTTACCATAGAAGAGTTCATCAACAATCATTTGTAGAAAAGGGCCATATTTGGGGGGATAATCAACCACTTTAGAGCTCATCTTTTCTCGACCTCTATTATTTGAATCATTAATTATATGATCATCGCTACAAGCAGCTTGGTCTTGTTCAGTATAAGCAAATCCTTTAACTCCAAAAACATTCTCGGCATGTTTCGATAAAATAAGACTTACTCCGACTCTTTCTGGATCCCCATGATCAACTAAATCTAGCAAGTATTCTCTTAATGGATCTAAGTCAGCAGAACGAACTTCGAAATTATCTCTAAGTTTGTAAACCTCTGCCTTATCTGCTCTAAAACCCCACGAACCTATGATACGCAAGTCTGCTAATGAAAACTTAATATCACTAAATCCTTGATTTCTTTCTGACACAACTTCATCAGTAGAAAGACTTTTTACACTAGTCTGCATTTTTATAACTTCCGGCTCAAACTCCACAAGCTCAAACCCTATAAACTCAGTTGCCCGTCCACTAGTTATCTTGGGTAGCTTATTCAGTGAATTTACTAATTCGTCGATCGATCTATCAAATCTACTTACGTACTCTGAAATCACATCAGTTATAATAGTTAATTGGCTTACTCCACTTTCCCTAAGACTATTAAATCTATCTTTTAAACTTTCCAATTCAATGGATGCTTTATCAAATGCTTCAGAAACCGATTTCGTTTTGACAGTTTCATATCTAGGATCTTTTGCAAGTTTCATTAAACCTTTATTTATCGCTGTAATAATCTTAGGTATTACCTCACGATCTCTTACACTTACCAAATTTGGACTCTCAAGAAAAGCAAACCCTCTGTCAATTCTCTCTAACCAAG
>JAHDCA010000097.1 GCA_020630115.1 Candidatus Dojkabacteria bacterium
CTTTTTATTTTCTATTTAAGAAGAATATAAAGACCTTGCGTAGGACTAGAATTAGATAATACTCTAGTCCTACAAGGAGTTAAGATTATCCTTTAAGGGTCTAATCTCTTAGGTCCTCTATACAAGAATGTGGCGTCTCTGACATTTTCTAGCCCAAGATATTGCATTACAAATCTTGATGGCCCAAATCCAAATCCTCCGTGAGGTGGACATCCATATTTAAAGAAATCAAGATAATGTTGTAACTCCGCTATATCATGTCCTTTGCTTTTAGCTTGTTCTAAAAGAATATCGTATCTGTGCTCTCTTTGTGCACCAGTTGTAATCTCTAAACCAAGGAATAAGAGGTCGAAACTGTATGTCATATCCCCATCTCTCATATGATAAAAAGGTCGTATCGTAGTGGGGTATTGCTTTATAAATATAAACTGAGCACCATCTTTTTCTAGAAAATATTTGCCGAGTTCCCTCTCTTCCTCTGGAGCTAGATCGCCATCTTCTCTTGATTCCACTCCAAGTTTCGCTAACATTTCTTTGGCTTCCTCTAGTGTGACTTCCGCAAACTTGGGAGAACTCAAATCAGGAGCTTCAGGGTAGAACTCTTTCTTTGCTTCCCCTAGTCTAGCTTCTAACTCTTTGCATATTGCAACAACCATACCCTTTTCAAATTCTATAATTTCTTGGTATGACTCAATGTAGGATAACTCAATATCATAACCTGTAAATTCAGTATCATGCCTTGATGTAAAAGAAGGGTTAGCTCTAAATACTGGACCTACTTCAAAATAGCCCTCGAATCCAGCTGATTGTGCCATTTGTTTATAAAACTGTGGTGATTGTGCTAAGTACACCTTTTTACCAAAATATTCTAACTCGAAAAGTTCTGATCTTGATTCACTCGGTGAAGACATAAGGTTTGGCGTGTGAATACAGTATAATCCTTTATCGATAGCATAGTCATAAAATGCCTTTTCCATAAAAGTCCATACTGAGAATATAAATCTGTTTTGGGATTTCCTAAGGTCAATCCACCTATAATCCATTCTTTTTCTCCGAGTAGTTTCGCCTGCTTTCTCAATAACAGGTATAGGGAGTCCCTCATTTGCACTGCTTAAAATCTCAATTGTTTCTAATTGTATTTCGAATTGACCTTCTTTGTCTTTTCTAGGTAAGGCTAATCCAGTAATGCTAACAACAGATTCTAAAGCTAATTCTTGTAATATACGAATTGATTCTTTATCCTGACAAACTACCTGAATTTCACCAGTTTTATCTCTCACTTCAATAAAAACGATTTTACCTTGGTCACGTATTGCTTGAACAAAGCCTTTTAATTTTATTTTTGATTCTTCGGTTATGTCTTTTATATGTATTCTTTCCATAATAATAATATACTTAAATAAGTGAGTAATAACATCTTCCTAATTGCTGATTAAAAAAATAAATTGTGTTTGAAAAAATTCCCCTAGAAAAGGGGATTATTAGTATTGTTGTTAGAGTAAAGCGAAACATCACCCATAATAAGGGCTTCTACCGCTTTTATCTGTATAGACTCTAACTTTTTCATATATAAGAGATTATACCATTAAATGAGGGATCTTTAAGCATTACTGTTAGTGGGTATTGATGGATACCAAGTCTCACAAATTGTTAGAAATGAGGATTGTTACTGTTAAGAGGAAAGGTAATAAGCCAATAACAGTAGGCTTATTCATTCTATATTAACTTAGTGATTAGAAAAGTATATGAACACCAAAACTGAGGTGAGCCTATACGAAATCCCAAACGACAGACCAAATCTCCTTTTGTAATCTTGGACTAACATGTGCTGCAGGATGAAAATTTGGTATCCAAACAATGTCATTAACACAAACATATCCTTCTTCAAGTTTTGAGATCTTATCTGTCAGGTTCTTACCTTCTAAATTCATATCAAAGTATCTCTCAATTTGATCGAGGGATAACCCACCAAGAGTTATAATCACCTTGGGCTTAACAAGGTCTAACTGCTCCTTAAGGTAAGGATAAGAATGATCAGCACTTTGCTTAGGATCGAAATTATGATTA
This sequence comes from Candidatus Dojkabacteria bacterium, assembly GCA_020630115.1. Classification (GTDB taxonomy): domain Bacteria; phylum Patescibacteriota; class Dojkabacteria; order SC72; family JAHDCA01; genus JAHDCA01. Next base: position 2,068 of record JAHDCA010000097.1, read on the forward strand.
CCCCTAAAGTGCTTGCCCGTTCTAGTAAATAACACAGCAACTGTAAACATAAACATTTTCAAAAAATCTTTTTTGCTGACATTAGCTTTGGGACAAGTTTCGGCTAAAGCCTTCAAGATAAAATTTTCAGTTCTGGAATGAAATGTATTTAATAGAAAATCGTCATAACTAAAAGATTCCTCCTGATGATGTTTTTTATATCTAGATATAATTTTATTAAGTTCAATATATGGTCCCCAATCTTGGCCTATTATTATGACACTGGCATCAATGCTGTACTTCCAATCAAACCAAACATTTGGTATGAATTCATTTTTGGAGAACTGGTTTACTAGGGGAATCCCAGTAACTACTCCTTTTCTTTTTGCTTCAATATTTTGATATCCTTTGTCACTAGCTAGCTTCAGATACAACTTATCCAACAATGCAAGTTTACTAGTGTTCATGATAGGTGTTTAATTAGTTTAGAATTACAAATTATATCAGTTCGATTTACATCTTTGCACTACCTGCAATACACTTTCTGGAGAAAGATCAATTATTCGGTATCGCTAGAGGAAAGACCTTCACTAGCCCGCGGCGATTGTTTTATGGGTCTAATTAGACCGTTATATGACATCGCTCGCAAAACTCGCTCTGTTTAAAACAAAGACGAACCCAAGCGAAGCTTGCTTGATACCCTGAGAGATATCCATTAAAAAACCCAAGGACAAGCCTTGGATTCTTTAATGGTACCGCTACGGGGAATCGAACCCCGCTTTCTAGGATGAGAACCTAGTGTCCTAGCCGATAGACGATAGCGGCACAATAGAGAGATTTTATCATAAAGTGAATGAAATCTCATCATCTTCTTGAGATTTCGTTTTATAATCCATCCAATCACTAGCCAACTTTTTTAGCTCTGATAATGTACACTCAAAAACTGCGTATGAACTACCAGCAGCTGCAAAGATCTTCTCAGTTGCATCAAACCCGTCACACACTATTATCTTAAAGGCACGAACATGACAAATTGGACTCACCCCACCAATAGAGTATCCAGTATACTCTTTTACTTCATCTGGAGTTGCCATCCTGACTTTACAACCTGATTCTAACTCAATCTTCTCAAGATCAAGCTTTCGGTCACCTGGTACTAAGTGCATTTCAAAGTGCTCCCCTACTTTTACAAAGATCGACTTAACTATGTTTGATACTGGGACACA
>JAHDCA010000010.1 GCA_020630115.1 Candidatus Dojkabacteria bacterium
ATCCTCAAAACTAGTCCCAAAGCCTAGAACCCTATCTTTACTAATCTCTTCAGCCCCAATATTCGATGTAAGTATCACAACAGTATTCTTGAAACTAACTTTGCGCCCCTTGCTATCAGTTAGGTGACCATACTCAAGTATCTGAAGCATTATATTCAACACATCACCATGCGCCTTCTCAATCTCATCAAACAAGATAACTGAATGAGGGTTTTTACGAACCATCTCAGTCAACTTACCGCCATCTCTGTAACCAACATAACCTGGAGGAGAGCCTATCAATTTACTGATACTATGTTGCTCCATCAACTCACTCATATCGATCTGAATCAACTTGTCATCATTCCCAAACAAGACCTTAGTAAGTCTTTTAGCTAATTCTGACTTACCCACACCAGTTGGCCCAAGGAACATAAAACTCGCCCATGGCCTATCAAGATCTGAAATTCCGGCCCTTGCTCTTTTAATCGCAGAAGCAACTGCCTCTACCGCTTCACCTTGACCGACAACACCTTCTGAGAGGTGCTTTTCTAACTTTAGAACAACATTTGTCTCCGCTGAGCCCATTGTTTTAACAGGTATACCAGTCCACTTAGAGATTATCTCCTTAATCGTATCTGGGGTTACAAGATATTTTTGATTATTCTTTGACCGAGCCCTGCTTTTTTCAACTTTCTTAATTTCTTCAATCAATTCCTGCTCCTCTTTCTTGAAAAGTCTTGCTGAAGTGAGCTCACCGTCTATTACAGATTTCTCTTTTTGCAATGTTGCTCTCTCAAGTTGATTATGAAGCTTACTTACGTCGTCGTACTTGTACTCTAACTCGAGCCTTTTAGAAGCAGCAGCCTCGTCCATAAGGTCGATCGCCTTATCAGGAAGAAATCTATCTGCAACATAACGATCAGAATACTTAGCCGCAGATTCAAGTGCCCCTGGTTCAATCTTCACATTGTGATGCTTCTCAAGTATAGGTTGCATCTTTTTAAGGATCTCCACAGTCTCTTCAATTGAAGGCTCATCAAGCTGAATCGGCTGGAATCTTCTAACTAGTGCATTATCGTCCTCAAAGTACTTTGTAAATTCAGAATTTGTAGTTGCACCGATAACTCTAAAATCCTCCCTAAGCAATGCCGGTTTTAAAACAGGCGTAAAATCAACACTCATACCTGGATTGTTAGCACCTAAGATATTATGAATCTCATCTATAAAAAGTATTAAGTCAGTAGACTCAGTTACTTCTTTGATTATCCCAAGCATCTTCTCCTCAACATCTCCACGCATCTTACTCCCTGCAACGATCATATTTAGGTCCAATGAGACTATCCTCTTACCTTTAAGAGAATTGGGCACTTTACCTGAAGCGATCTTCTGAGCGAGACCTTCTATCAAATTCGTTTTACCAACACCTGGCTCACCGACAATCACAGGATTGTTCTTTCTCCTTCGACTTAATACATTTATCATCTGTTCAATTTCATCTTCCCTACCAACAATCGGATCTAGCTTCTTCGCATTAGCCAATGCAGTAATGTCTGTACCTAATACAGATAATGAGCTCTGAGATGCACCTGGCATATCTTCGGGCATATCAGGTTTGGCTAACATCCCTTGAGGATATGTTGCAATTTTAGACAAATTCTGTGAATAAAAGTCGGCTGTAAGCCCAGCTTTTGCAAGGAGTTTAACAGTTTCAAGCTCTTCAAAATCAAGTAAACTTAGCATTATGTGCTCGGTACCGACATAAACATGTTTTGAGTTACTAGCTATCGTAAAAGCGTTTTGAACAACTGCTTTAACATCATCGCTCATCACAACCTCAAGGTTTTTAACAAGTGTAGATTTATATTTAAATTCCAATGTCTTATCTACCATTGAAGGCCAAAAGACGCTCAATGTCTTACCTTCCTCAACACCAACACCCCTTAAAACCTTTGCGGCTAAGCCTTTTTTATAAAACAACAATGCAAGAAATAATGAGGTCGGATCTATCTTTCCGTCAGCCCCAACAATTCTTTCACCTTCCCTCTTTAAAGAGATAAATCTTGCGTAACGCAAAATATTCTTTGCATTTTGACTCAATCTCAATTCTAAAATATTTGTCTTTTTTGTTTCTTTTGCCATTGTTTATATTATAGCAAGTCTGGGATTTGTGCTATGTATAAAGTGAACCACAGGCATCAATACACGTTTTTCTCTCAACTTAAAGCAAAGATGCGATCTAACGATCGCATCTTTAAAAACTAACGCTTCAACTCCAAGATCAGAGAACTAATCCTCTAAAACTTCATCAAGCTGCTTAGAAATTTCTTCCTTACCAACTTCTTTAACCTCTTCGGTTTCCTCAGATGATATTTCAGATTTAATCTTCATTGTTTTCGCTTTAACAGCAGCCTTCTCTATAACCTCACCAGTTTCCTGATTAACAGCCTTGATACTCAGACCAAGATGTCTCTCAGTTGAAGAGATTGTCAAAATCTTAACATAAACATCATCACCTGATTTAACAATCTGGTTAGGATCTTTAACAAGTCGATCAGACATTTCAGAGATGTGAACTAGACCGTTGATACCTTGATCAATTCTAACGAATGCACCAAAGTCGACAACTTTCTGAACCTCTCCTTTAACAACATCACCAACTCCGTATTTAGCGATAACTGCTCCCCAAGGATCGTCAAGCAATCTCTTGATTGAGTAAGCAACTCTCTTACCGTTATCAGAGATACCGATAACCATAACATCAATCTTATCTCCAACACCGTAAAGTTCTTCAATATTTTCAACCTTATCCCAAGATAACTCAGATAAGTGAACAAGACCTTCAAGACCTTCAGCATTAACAAACACACCAAATGGAGTGATTCCTGAGATTTCACCCTTAAGTTCATCACCTTCTTTAACGCTAGAAAGAGTTTTTTCTCTTCTCTCCAAGTCTCTCTCTTGAGTAACCATCTTCTCTGAAAGGATAATTCTATTCTTCTCACGATCCAACTCGATAATTCTCGTATTAATCTTCTGACTAACAAGAGTATTAAGTTGTAACTGAACCTTTTGAGAGATATCTTTACCAACTTGTCTTTGACCACCTGAGTAAACCCTTGTAGCATCAAGCTGAGAAGTTGGAATGAATCCTCGGATCCCACCACCTAACTCAACGATAACACCACCATTGTTTGCCTCAACAACTTCTGCCTCAACAACATTATTATCTTTAAGTGCTTTTTCAAGCTCAATCCACTTACCAACCTGCTGAGTCCTTCTAAATGAAAGGATCAATTGCCCCTCATCATCCTCTGGCTTAACAACATAAACCATAACTGTCTGACCTGGCTCCAAAAGAGTCGGATCAAAAGCTTCTGTCTTAAGTTCTCGTCCAGCAACTATACCTTCTGACTTATATCCTACATCAACGATAACAGCTTCTTGTCTAACATCCACAACTGCTCCTTCAAGGATCTGTCCTCGATTAAGAGTTGGAAGGCTATTCGCCGCATCATCAATAAAATTATCTAATGACGAGTAATAACTACTTACTGTCTCATCATTCATATTTGGGAAATCTACAACACCGTGCATAAAAAATTTCACCTCACGCTCGCCCTAGCAGAAATCAGCCGATCGCCAAAAATTAATCAATTCTGCGTTTGGATTATAGCATAACCTAACTACTACTGTAAGATCTTTGAGCACCTATAATATATAATCAACATATGAAACGTATCGGTGAAGAACTAAAAAGAACTGTTATGGATATAGTAGTAAATCAGCCGCTTGTACCTTGGGATCGTAAGTTACTTATGACAATTCACTCCATGCCTTCTCAAGTTATAGCAAATGGATCCCTCTACGAGTTTTATCAAAGCTTTAGAGGTGATCTAGAATATAGACTCACAACACCAATTGATGAAAATATACTTACTATCCCAAGAGCCCAAGGTGAAGATAATCATACAGACCCCGATCAACAGCGAATTTATGATGCCTTAGCTAATACTAAAACTCAAAGCGAGCCTAAACCTAATCTTGGTGATGGTGAGTTTATTCATGTAAAAATAATAGGCAAACACTCTCCTAAAGGTAATCAACTATCCTTTAAGTCTTTCGAAGCTAATTTTTCAAAAGCGCACCAGAGAATCAATCCAAGAAAAGAAGATCACTCAAGAGGAAATAGATATAACTTACCAGGCTACTTAATAGGTGAAACTCTTAAAACATTAGGGCTTAGAATTAATTATAGAAAACTAATCGAAGCAACAAAGTTACGTATAGGTGAACTTTCCGAATATGAACTTAAAATAGTTGAGAATGCAGCTCGGCTACTTATAAAAGGTCAACTTACGGAAAAAGCATTAGCTGGACCAGATTTTAAAACATACGAAGTCGCAAAACTATTTGGTAAGCTATTTGAAGGCCCAAATGGTAAATACCCTAGTACTAAAAACACATATAACAAGCCCCAGCAATTCTTTTCGGAAACCATTATAACGATCTTGCTTTGCTGGGAGGAAGAGGACTTGAAGGATATAGTTTATGAAAAACCAAATTAACAAGTCACAAACTGCAAACAAAGGGTCCAAGAACAATTCTTTTGCTATAATCTTCCATGCAAAACTTCATAAACAAACCCCACAACCTGCTCACCCTACTAAGCATTAACGCCCTACTACTTACCTTCAATAGACTCTCAGGACTTTTCGACAATGTAATTAGTATCTCTGAAACACAATTAATGAGAATATACGATCTCAATGCCATGTTCATTGTGACACCAATCACTGTCATCGTCTCTTACTTACTCTATAAAGGATTCACCAAACATAATAAACACACCTTTTACTTACTGCTAATATCATTATATTTAGTGATCATCTCGACAGGGAACCACGAAGTGACCAACTTCTTAAATATGCATTTCTGCTCAGGCGAACTAGACTCTGAAATCTGCAAATCCATAGCTTTCAACGACGACACTTTCAGTACACTGCTTTACTTCTTGGGATATGCAGGAATAAATATCTCAATACTGTTCTCTGAAGTTACAACTGCTAACTCTAATAAATTAGTTGTATACATTAACGCCGTATTTCTAGCACTAGGAATCATTGCCAACAGTGCATTCGAGGATATAGGGATTGATCTATATATCATGGCACTCGTACTATTTGTTGCGTTATACCAGCTTTACATAAGGGCCTTAAAAGATTCTTCTTCACTCAGTATATCCTTATCTCACACGGAGTTGGAATTGCTGCAACTTTAATTCTAAAGGCTTTGTCATGAAAAGAAATTACTTCGTAATGTTCGTTTGTAAAAACTGTTATACAAAATCCACATTTAATGTGAATAAAAGAACTGTTGCATTTCAGCTATGGGAGAACGATGAACAAAATAGGTTCAAATGCTCGAACTGTAATTCAACGGAATATTCTTCATTAGGGTATAGCAGTCATTCAGATTATGAGATATTAAAAGAATGGGCTGAAAACACTGATCTTTATTTGTCATCTCAAGATGAAGATCTATTAATCAGGGGAGTTGAATTAGAGGACATCATTAAAGTGATTAATGACAAATCAATAAATACATGGAGGATATCTTTTCTCAAAACAATCCTCATAAATCATGTACTTGATATGCTAAATCGTAACTATCCACAAGAGCAAATTGACAAATATACTAAGGCAATTAAAGACAATAATATTAATACAACAGATATTATTGAGCTTGGAAACGGCAGCCTTAAGAACCAACTCATTATAAAAGAGCACTTTGATCAAATTAGTGATGAGGAAAGTAAGAAGTTAAAAGAATTCCTTGAATTAGAGAATAAACAGCAAAAACCATCATATGGTCTTCTTGTGAAATCTTTGCGCAGGGCATATTTCCTCAAATGGGAATTACAGAGTAAGCTTGAAAGGTTAAAGAACCGATTTTCCTAGGTTAAGCTATTACTAATTATTCCCTTAATTTGTATTAAAGATTTAAACCCAATTCCATGCTAAAATCACCCTATCCTAAACACTTTCCGCTTCCCTAATAATTGAAGCAAGAAAGCCAAAGGGTAGATAAATAATTTTTTAGAGCTTCCTAATTATGGCAAGTAAAAAAGGAATCACAAAGCGACGATGGGATACGCTTGGCCTTAAGGCTATTCGCCCTATCATAGATAATATCGAAGAAACGACACTTGCCAGATTAAGAAGACATTATGATAATGATGAGTTGGATTTTTCATTGCAAGCTTCACACAACCTCGAATTCGGTGACTACAGCACAACTGCACTTCTGAAGAATTCAAAGAGACACCAGATCGATATGGATGAATTGGACTCGGTACTAACTGAGATCCTAAAAGAGAACGAACATATAACTGAGGTTTCAACAGCACCTAACAAATTCATCAATATCAGACTAAGCGATCAAGCGCTTCTTCAAATTGCGCAATCACTTAACTCCCAAGAGAACCAAATAGCACAATTAGGACATATCAAATCAATCCTCATCGAATCCCCTTCAGTCAACCCTAATAAGGCACTACATGTTGGACACCTTCTGAATGTACTAGTAGCAGGCTCACTCAACAGGATCTTGAGAGCAACAGGTATCCGAACAGAAAGAGACGAGATCATTAACGACCTTGGAGTCCCTGTATGTATGACAATTTGGGCTATTCGAAATTTAACTAATGGCGAAACTCTCGAGAGCTCAGGCCTCAAACCAGACCAATTCGTAGGTAAGTACTACGTACTTGGTAAAAATGCATTCAAAGAGGACCAAGAAGTAGAGAAAGCTGTTCGCCAAATAATGGTCGATCTCGAATCATGCGATGAACAAACAGTCAAAGACTGGAAGAGCATGATCGAAATGTCAATCGCAGGTCAGATTCAAACTTACAACTCGTACGGTGAAGATGGGACATGGCATAGATGGTATGAGAGTGACATCTACAAAGACGGTAAAGATATCGTAATAGAGCAACTCGAGAAAGGAACTGTCCGCAAAGATGAGACAGGCGCCCTACTCTCAGATATAAATGAAGAGTATGGAGTTCGAGACGCAGTCTTACTTCGACCTGATGGAACTACACTCTACCACACCCAAGACATCAAACTGGCTAAGAACAAACTCGAGAAATACAATGTAGACATGATGATGTATGTTGTAGACGAAGAACAGATCGACCACTTCCAATCACTATTCTCAATCCTCGATGCATTTGGTATCAAAGAATTAGGAACAATGTACCACTTCGCTTATGCTAAGGTACTTGGAGGAGATGGTAAAAGCATCAAATCCCGAGATGGAGTCGACCTAACTGCTGACCAACTACTCGTTGAGATCCAAGACCGAATCAGAGCCTCGTCAAAAGAGAAAGGACAAGATATTGATGAAGCATCAATAACTAAAATTGCATTAACTGCACTCAAGTACTTATACCTATCGAGAGACCCATTCAAAGCCTTCCGCTTTGACACATTAGACTTAGATGAAGCAGTTTCATTCAAAGGCAAAAGCGGAACATACTGCTTGTACTCATATACAAGAGCGAAATCATTAATTGCAAAATTCACAGAAGAGTTCGACGGATCAATTAGTGACTCATCTGCACTACTAGATATCGAGAGACTCTTACTACTTCAAAATGCTAAATACAACGAAGTCGTAACTAACGCAGCTGATACATTCACTCCATCGGAGATAGCATCATACGTTTACGATCTTTCAAAACTATTCAACAGATACTACGAAGAAGTTAAATTCTCTGAGCTGGAGAAAGCAAAACTTAAAACTTCACTAACTATAGTCTCAATGGTATCAGAGACAATTAAGAAATCATTAGAACTACTTGGGGTCGAGGTTGTTGAAAGGATGTAGTGAGCATTGAATATACACAAAAGACCTTAGCACTTGAGCTGAGGTCTTTTACTTTACCCAGGTATACAGATGGTTTTAAATTTTAAGTAATAATAATCTAATGAAATACTCGAATTTAATAGAAGACTTAGGAAATTTCTTCAAAGAAATAGAAGAGACTACAAATCAATTAAACCTAAATACTGATGGACTGGTTACAGACCATATTGGACTTAAACTTTCTACAGCCAAGCAGGTTGAATCATTAATTGATTCACTTCCCGAGAACTCCGAAGTACTTTCAGATTCAGTAGTTGGAGGTAGAATCATTTACATAATCAAACTTAAAGAACCAATAAGATATAAAGGGTATGAGATACCATGTCTTGAAATCCCCTATCCCAAGCCTGACCATAATTACCCAATGGAAGGTCTTCAACACATCGAATTCGTACTACCTAATACAACCCACCAAACAAATGAATACGAAAAAGCATTCCTATATCATTACAACAAAACGAAGAAAGATTTTAAGAAATTTAATTACGAATTTGAAATCCCACAAGTTGAAGATCCAAGAGAAGAACCTAACTACACAGTCTCAATTCAAGATCCCGAAAGTAAATACGAAATCAAATTTCACCCAAAGTCAATTGAAGATATCCTCAATAGAAACTAAAGAAAGTGAATCTACTCCCTTGTATACAAAATTCTAACAATCCCACTTTCGTGTTGGGTTACTTTACTCAAGCTATATCCAAGTGTTTCAAAATCACCATCAATATCACCAAAAAGCCTTATCCCATCGCCTATGATAATCGGATGCACAACTACTTGAACCTCGTCTACTAAGCCCATATTCATAAACAATCCGTTAGTTTCCCCTCCCCCGATAAGTACAGCACCTTCAAAATCTTCCTCTTCTAAGAAGTCAATAATCGCATTTGGATCAGGGTGCATCGCAACAACATCTTCATCCTCAACTGAATTCTCAAACTTTTCAGGATCTCCAGTCACCACAATAGTTAGGATATCATCTGCCTCATATAGATCACCTTCAAACTGTTCGTATGTCTTTCTTCCAACTATAACAACGCCAGCAGCAGCGATCGCACTATCGTAATTCTCGAAATCAGCATCATCTACCCAATCACTATCTCCATCTGCTTTAGCAATGAAACCATCTATAGAAATTGCATTGTAAAGTTTTATTTTCATAATTTCTAACTATATCAAATTTTACTCTCCCTTAAAACATCCAACACCATGTTCATCAACCATCCCACAAGCCTGCATGAAAGCATACACGATCGTACTTCCAACAAAGTTCATACCCCTCTTTTTGAGATCCTCACTTATTGCATCAGAAACTTCTGAATTCGCATTGTATTCTTCTATCTTAGTAGGTCTTAAGATGATCTGTTCACCTTCAATAAAACCCCAAAAGTAATCATGCAATGAGCCAAACTCTTTAATAATCTCCAAAGCAGCAATCGCATTTCTTCTTACCGAATAAATCTTAAGCTTATTACGGATTATCTCCGCATTCTCCCTCTGCGACTCGAGATACTCATCACTTAGCTTAGAACATTTCTCAATATCAAAATTATAAAAGGCTCTTCTGTACCCTTCTCTCTTATTAAGGACAGTTTCCCAACTAAGACCAGCCTGAGCTCCTTCAAGACAGATCATCTCAAAAAGCTTCTGATCATCTGTTACAATTTCGCCCCACTCTTCATCGTGATACTTCACATAAAGAGGATTCTGTAAGTTTACCCATAGACATCTTTGCATTATAATTCAATATTAACTTATAAAATATCATACCAAATATGGAAATAAATGAACTTTCCCGATTAGCAATGGAGGTAAGAAAATTATATGACGAGAATCAGAAATCTAACGGCTGCAAGGATTGGGATGTATTAATAAACGCAACGGGTATGGTGGGAGACGTAGGTGATCTGATGAAATACTTAATGGCTTACCAGGGCTATAGAACTGGAGATAATATCAAGGAAAAGGTGTCACATGAGTTATGCGATGTACTTTGGAGCCTATTAGTTATAGCTCACAAGCTTGATATCGATATTTCAACTGAGTTCCCTAAACAAATGCAAGGTCTAAAAGACCGTATTGATCAAAACCAAACAAAGATCACAAACCATTAACCATTACACCAATCACAGAAATCAAAAACACACTCACTTTCATGAGGTTTGACCTTAGCCTTACATACGTATCGCCCATACAGAACCATCGTGCTATTTATAAAAGCCCAATGCTCTTTTGGGAAGAGACCTTCCAGATCTTTTGCGATCTTATCCGGATCGTCATGCAGACTGAAACCGTAACGATTTGAAAGCCTCCTTATATGGGTATCAACTCCGATACCCTCACTCATACCATACAAATCATTAAGATAAACATTTGCAGTTTTATTTCCGACCCCAGGTAATTTCATCAACTCCTTAACAGTTTTAGGCACTTCTCCTCTAAAATCCTCAATTATCATCCGAGACAGAGCAATTATGAACTTAGATTTATTGCGATTGTAGTTAACCCTCCTAATAATCGGCAATACATCATCAACAGAAGCCATCATTAGAAGCTCAGGGGTTGGATACCTTTCAAACAGCTCACCAGTCACATTATTGACCATTGCATCAGTAGTTTGAGCTGAAAGAACTATACATATAAGAAATTGAAATGCAGAGTCCCAATTACTAAGCTCACTCTTTGCATTTGGATAAGTTTTAAGAAAGTAATCCAACACTTCCTCAGCCCTTTCTATGCGTACTTTTTTTGATAAACGTGCTATAATCTATACTATGAGACATTATTTAAATACTAAGAATCTTCTCAAGACTCTGACTCCGATCCTAATATTAGTACTTATTATATCAATTAAATCGATTAATTCATCATCAGGTATTTATTCACCTAAAGAGGTAAATGATCTCATAATCTCTGATACTTTGGCTCGTAGGGTCAATATCGATCAAGAGATATCATTTACTGACTTTAATTTCGCAACAATTAATAATCAACAAACTGTAACTCTCAAAAATATAATTCCTAATGCAACAAGCAACTATCAAATTATTATAATTCCAGAAAGCTCTACAGTATTACCTAGTTCATACGAGTTACTTCCAAACGACCTTGTAAACCAAATGGCACGCTTATCAACTCAATACGCAACTGACGTAACAGTCTTTGAGTACCAAGATCAGTCATTAACGACACTTATTAATCAAGTTCATCTAGGTGACGTTATCACTCATGTAGATAGTAACAACACACGTCAGATCTTAATCGTAAGCGACAACCCTGATATCAAGAAATTCTTGGTAGAGTTTAATACAAACTCCCCTAGACAGGTTAAATTACTTTAATATTCCTCGAAAAAGCTGACAGAAAAGATACTTACAAGTAATGTAAGTATGCATTTCCACAGACTTCGTAAAACAAAAAATCCCACATTGCTGTGAGATTTATTCGAATTCTTTTAAAATTGGTGGCGACCTATCTTCCCGGTTCCTTTCAGAACAAGTATTTTCAGCGCTGGAGCGTTTTACTTCTGAGTTCGGGATGGAATCAGGTAGTTCCACTCCGCTACAGCCACCAAATGATAACCTTCCAGAGATAATATATCTCAAAGGCTCTCATTTGGTTCCATCTACAACTAGGTTATAGATGGAGTCCAATTTTATAATAAAAAGAGCGACATTTGGTACATATATACCAAAAAAATTGAATAGAGTCTGCTAATTATCAGTTAAACCGAAGTTTAACTAAAAGTTGTTTAAAACACATTTGATCGATTAGTACTTCTCAGCTAAATACATTGCTGCACTCACACTTGAAGCCTATCAACGTCGTAGTCTTCAACGGATCTCTCGAAAGCCGAAGCTTTCATGTAAACTTAATCTTGAGTAGGGCTTCGCACTTATATGCTTTCAGTGCTTATCCTCTACGAACTTAGCTACCCTGCTATGCCTTTGGAAAAAACAGCAGGTACACCAGAGGTTCGCTCATCCCGATCCTTTCGTACTAGGGTCAAACACTCTCAAGTTTACAACGACTATACCGGATAGAGACCGACCTGGCTCACGACGGTCTGAACCCATCTCACGTGCCGTTTTAATGGACGAACAGTCCAACCCTTGGCGGCTTATCCACCGCCAGGATACGACGAGACGACATCGAGGTGCCGAACCTCCCCGTCAATGTGAACTATCGGGGGAGACTAGCCTGTTATCCCCGGGGTAACTTATCTCCGTTAAACAATGGCGTTTCCACAAACAACCATAGGGTCACTTAGACCTACTTTCGTATCTGCTCGGGGTGTCCCCCTCACAGTTAAGCTGACTTATGCCTATGCACTCTTCATCTGATTTCCATCCAGATTGAGTCAACCTTTGTGCTCTTGCGTTACTCTTTAGCAAGAAACCGTCCCAGTCAAACTGCCCACCACACAATGTCTTAATACCGGATAACGGTATTGGTTAGAAAATATACAACAAAAGGGAGGTATTACATTGGTGACTCCATTAGTCCTGACGAACCAATTTCAAAGTCTCCCTCCTATGCTATACATCGGAAATACATTTTCAATGTGAAGTTGCAGTAAAGTTCCACGGGGTCTTTTTGTCCTGGTATAGTTAGGCCGCATCTTCACAGCCATTTCAATTTCACCGAGCACCTTGTCAAGACAGTAAAAGAGTCGTTACGCTATTCATGCAAGCCACTAATTAAGTGGCAAGGTATTACGCTACCTTAGGACCGTTATAGTTACAGCCGCCATTCACTAGGGCTTCAGTCGTTAGCTTCTCCCAAAGGGATAACAAACTTCCTTAACCTTCTAGCATTGGGCAAGCGTCAGCACCTATACTTCCTCTTACGAGTTTGCAGGCACCTGTAGTTTTGGTAACTAGTCGCTCTTTCCTATTCTCTGCGACCACAATCAGCACAATATAAATATAATACTGTGTGGTCCCCCTTCTCGCGAACTTACGGGGTTAATTTGCCGAGTTCCTTAACAAGGCATCACTCGTACGCCTTAGTGCTTTTACACCCATCTACCTGTGTCGGTTTGCGGTACGGTTAACAATATTTTCTTACAAATCCGAAGATTCGTATAGTTAGAAGATTTTCCCGGAAGGTTAATAAGACAACTTGGATCACCCGAAGGATCACCTTGACATCATAGCTCATTTTCATCTACATAAATGCGAAACAATTGACCGGATTTACCTAATCAATCTAATTTGCTATTTGTACCCTAATCCATTAAAGGCTTGCCGCCTCAACCTCCAAACTTCATCACAAAATATTGCCAGTACAGGAATATTAACCTGTTGTCCATCGCATACGCTCTTCAGCCTCTGCTTAGGACCGACTAACCCAAGGATGACTGCCATAGCCTTGGAAACCTTAGATATTCGGCGATAATGGTTTTCACATTATTTTCGTTACTCATCCCAGCATTCTCACTTCCATACGCTCCAGAAACTCCTTACGGGCTTCCTTCTCAGCGTTTTCTACTAAACAGTAGTATGTATGGAACGCTCCCCTACCCCTGAAGACAGAATAAATTCTTCTTCAAGCCGCGGCTTCGGTATATGTCTTAGCCCCGTTACATTTTCGGCGCATAGTCTCTAGACTGGTAAGCTGTTACGCACTTTTTAAAGGGTGGCTGCCTCTAAGCCAACCTTCCAGCTGTATATGAAACTACACCTCCTTTCCCACTTAGACATAATTTAGGGACCTTATCCGACGGTCTGGGCTGTTTCCCTCTCCTACACTGGAGCTTAGCCCCCAGGTAGTAACTGCTGAGATATACACCATGGTATTCGGAGTTTGACTGAACTGGGTACAGTTTCCCGCCCCAAATTCAATCAGTGCTCTACCCCCATGGGTTAAATCTCAACGCTAGCCCTAAAGCTATTTCGGGGAGAACCAGCTATCACTAAGTTCGATTGGCATATTACCGCTAATCAGGCCTCATCACGGATTTTTGTAGCAATCTCATGTTCGGTCCTCCTTCTTTATTTCTAAAGAATTCAACCTGGACCAGATTAGATCACTTAGTTTCGGGTCTAGTGCATACGACTTAAATCGCCCTATTCGGACTCGCTTTCGCTTCGGCTCCTCAAGCTTGGCTTGATTAACCTTGCCGTACACAACTAACTCGCTGGGTCATTCTTCAATAGGCACGCCGTCATCCAACAAGTGGACTCCGACTGCTTGTAAGCATACGGTTTCAGGTCTATTTCACTCCGCTATTCGCGGTTCTTTTCACCTTCCCCTCACGGTACTGATTCACTATCGGACACAAAGAGTATTTAGCCTTACCAAGTGGTTTTGGTAGCTTCCCACAGAATTTCCCTTACTCCGTGGTACTTAGGAGATTAAAAATGAGTTTTATGCATTTAATATACGCGATTATCACGCTCTATGATCGACCTTTCCATGTCTGTTCTACTATACATAAATTTTCTAACTCACTTGAATACTTCAAGATATTCACATTAATTCCTGCAACCCTAATATTACACCGACTTGAATCTACGAAGTCATTTCAATCATCCAATCACCGAAGTGAAATTCAAATATCAATTTCTTCTTACATAATATTAGTTTGGGCTGATCCCGTTTCGCTCGCCACTACTAAGGGAATAAACTTTTGTTCTCTTTTCCTGTAGTTACTGAGAGGTTTCACTTCACTACGTTACCATCATGTTTGCTATGTATTCACTAACATGTAACAGTACATTACTACTGCTGGGTTACCCCATTCGGACATTCTTGGATCAAAGCATGTTGACAGCTCCCCAAGACTTTTCGCAGCCTACCACGTCCTTCATCGGCTCTTTGTGCCAAGGCATCCACCGTACGCTCTTATTTTGAGTTTTAAACAATTAGTTTTCTCTATTCAATTTTTAAGGTACAACGCATTTAAATTCATATGAATCCAAACTAGTATTCACTTAACAAAGTGAACACTATTAAAAATTCAATGGTGGACCTGAAGGGACTCGAACCCTTGACCTTCTCAGTGCAAATGAGATGCTCTAGCCAGTCTGAGCTACAGGCCCTACAATTTCGATGATCTACATCAAAGTCATATGCGTTAACACAAGCATTTTTCAACTGGGCTGGAATTGATCCGCCATTAGAAATGGTGGGCGAGCCAAGACTCGAACTTGGGACCTCAGTCTTATCAGGACTGCGCTCTAACCAACTGAGCTACACGCCCTGCATGTGTTTATTTCAAAGAACTTGACGAGTTTACTAGACTCTTAAAGCTTTTGCAACAGTTATTTTCATATCATCTAGATATTGAGGAATTCGTGAGGAGATTTGCTTATCTACTCCCAGAGGAATCCTGATTTTCATCCCGAAAAGTAGATGATTATATCAGTCAAAATCAGTATGGGCAAGGGATTTACCTAACAAATTTCATTATCCTGACCAAAAACACTAACTTTGCACTAAAACATCACTAAAAGACCTTACCTAGACTCATTACTCGACCCCAACACCTCAAAATCAAACCCTTGCAGCAATTACCTTCCTCTTAAAATAAATCATAGCCGTTTGCACGCAATCCTTGATATGGGTCTCTCTAGGCATCAGACCCTCGCTTAAAAAACCAATAACCCCACCCTCTTGAGCACCCAACTTACCTTCATCACCAAAAAGCCCTAGATCCTTGAAAGCCTTACTGGCATCACCTTTACCAGCTAAGATATATTTAGCAACATCTTTAGGCCATTCAAACCCAGCACTCATCCCGACAAAGTACTCCTCACCATCATATATACAACCGATTGTCGTCTCCAGATAACCAGTCATAGCCCCTGGACACTCAATCATCCCACTCTCTAGACCAACTGATATGTCACAGTCCTCAAAAGCTGCTAATGCTCTTGCCTTGGCACCTTCAACCACATTCACAATACCCACAGGATGACCAAACTCTGGAACATCAACAGATACACCTTCCACACTTACCAACCCCCAAACCTTGCGATATAAGTTGTCAGAGAGTGCGTCCTCAACACCATTGACCTTCACTTTGTTTTGAGACCCTACTTTAACTTTCAACTCATCCATCGACTTTTAACCTAAAATAGTAAATAACATCAACCCTCTGGTCCATTTCATTATAGATCTCCGCAGTCATCTTAAACTCAGAGTTATACATCTCGTACACTTCACCTACGCCACTAACCTCAACAGTCATAAATTCGCCAACCGAGATAGGCACCCCACCCTTCCATTCGTAACTACCTTGATACATTCCATCCTCAAAGATTGCCACAGTAAATTTTTTGATATTTGTTGTTTGCATGCTTGTATAAAACTAACTCTTAAATATTACCTTAAACTTTCCAAACCTTTATTGAGCACTTGCAACCTATACCCAGCTGCAACTGCACCTATCACAAACTTAACAAACCAACCTACCCAAGGTATTAGACCAAGAGTTGCAAAGATCACAATACCAATCCCAAAAGAAGCTAACAGTCCCAGAGTATTAAGATTGCCCCCAAGCTTAGTATAGATAAGCGAACCAAGATAAACAGACACAGCTATATAATTGGTAAGTAAGAAAGCGATATAGAAAAGCATCAACAGCACACTTGGTATCCACCCAACAAATGTAAACATTAACATCCCAGCAATCACTGGAACAGCCATTACAAAGAAAGTCCCCAGCCCAAAACATTTTGTAAGATTTGTTACTGATAGCTCAAAGTTTTCAGTCTTTTCTTTAACAAAATTCCTAAGGAAGTAAACAAACACAAGTCCAAAAACGGTTCTCGGGATTAACCAGAAGATCACTGCAACAAATCTTGCCAGAAATGAAATCCCTCCCCAACCATCATCATCACTATGATTATTAGAACTTACATCCCTTGTGTCAGTATATAAACTACCGACAATATTCGCCTTGCCTTCCTGAAGATTATCAGTAGACACAAAAGCATCACCCAAGATATTACCCACGAGCCTCAAATCACCAGCTGCTGCATATAGATTCTCAGCAATCTCACCAGCAACTTTTACTGACCCGCCAGCGATTACTAGCTTCTCATTTATCTTCGAGTCTAGATCGAACTCACCACCTGTACCGTAAACACTCCTACCAATCTCGACATCATCAACTTCAACCTGACCACCTGCAATTATTAAAGATTTTCCGATGATCAAATCTTCAACATCAAGTTGTCCACCGGCGATATAAACATCACCAGTTCCCTCACCACTCAATACTATCCGACCACCTGCGATGAACAGATCCCCATCCACAGTAGCATCAAAATCAACATCCCAACCTGAAACAAAGACATCTTCATCATAAACTTCACCTTCAATACTCACACTATCCTTAGAGATTGTTTTATACGCTTGCGACTCACTTGTATAAAGCGACCCAATCACCACAACCAGCAACAACACCCCGACACCCTTTATATACTTACCCATAGCTTAATTCTTAAATTTTAATTACCCTTACTTTTACTTACAAACCTAAAATTTTTGCTAATAATTCCTGATTGCAATACATATGCAAAAAGCATCACACCAAGCCCAGAAAATACAACAGCGAAGAAAGCACCAAGTGTCTCACTAAGGTATGTCCAGACGACATCATTAAATAACCAGAAAAACACAATCGCTCCCCAAACAAGATAACTTCTATCTTGCCTAATATTTGAAAGGACAAAAGCTGCAAATGATGAGACAAGCATAAATGCATACACCAAAAAGTTAGAACCACCAAAATCCCAGTTAAACCTAAAGTAGATTATCGCGCAGAACAACCAGAAAAAACCAAAGTTAATAACCCATGCTTTCCCTTCACTTATCAAGTTTCTCGCGATTTCTGAAATAGTTAACAATACCAACCCGTAGATCAAACCGACCCAGACAACAAGAGTCATCTCAGAAAACAACTCCCTACCTAACACCATACTAATAAGTAGATTAATACTCCAAAATACGTTTAAGATCAGTGGAACCAACAGCACACCAATCTTATACAAGTAATAAGTTACCAATGAGTACAAGGCCATACCAACAACAATTACAAAACTAAGCAGGCTTATAATCCTCCAATCATTTGAAGTCAACTGCTCAGTAATTAGACCTACAGATTCTTGTTCAGGCCACCAGCCAAGGAGGTCAAAGAATGTATACCCAAGAAGTCCAAAAGTCGCAATACTCACTAAAAACATTATCCCCGCCGGGACTTTATTATCTCTAGTAGTAAACCAAAAAGCTAAAAGACCAGAGGCTAGAGAAAACATTGACGAGATCAATACCTTACCAGTCTCACCGATATCTGCCCAAAATTGAGAGATGAAAAACACAACTGCAAAAAGAACCATAAAACCACCGATATAATAGAGTATGTCGATAAAATTTATCATTTTACCACTCACCTCAGATGTCTCCACAGCGCCCTCTTCTTCAGCAGAAATCGAATCCAAATACTCAACCCCTTTATCAAATTGCTCTTGTGAAATAATATTTTTCTTAAAAATTTTCTCTAAATTGGGATACTTCATATTCATATAATAGCCATTTTAAATATTAATAACAATCTTTTAATATGATTTTAATAATTACGCTGTAGAATAAGAACGATGATCACTAATAACAAGAAATTAGCATTTTCTAACAGAGGTGGCGGCGCTGTCTCGATCGCTTACCTGGGTTTTGAATTCGAATTTAACAAAATGGGAAGAAGGCCTGATATTATCTACGCTCAAAGTGGCTCAGCCATAGTTGAATGTATGAAGATTGCCTTCCCTGATTGGCGAGAGGATCCATACCCACTACTCGATAAATTCCAAAGCCTGCGGATGTGGAAATTCATAACTGGACAAGTCAGAAAACAAGGAGGTATCGTATCCAATTACAAATTAAACAAGTACCTCAGTGAGATGACTAATGGTGCAGACATATCAGAGTGTGAGATCCCAGTAATCATAGGCTCCTCAGACCTAACTGACCCGGACGAACCCAAACCTTTACTCTCAATGACCGGAGACCTAGCGCTCCTAACCACAGCCACGACAACGATCCCACCCATGAAGCAATTCGTAGAATACAAAGGTATGCGATTGTGTGACGGTGCCTTTACTAACGTATATGCAGCCAAAAGACTTCGTGAGCTAGGTGCAGAAACGATAATTGGCTTCTACCCACACTCTGCTGCACACACACCAGTACCGAAAGTACTAAAAGACCTACGCGCACTAATGGTATCCCAACTCTACTACTTACATAAACTAGAAAACCAAAATCACCCTATCGACATAGAGATTGACTTTAAAAAATTCGGCTACTCAATGAATGACTTTAGGAAGACCAGAGAATTATTTGAGCTTGGGAGGAAACTGGGAAGGGAACATTTTGAACTGTTGTAGAAATTTCAGACTTTCCTACTTGTATCTTTATTAGCACCTCCAAATGTGTGCCAACATTTTTAGTTAAAAGATTTTCCAAATTAATAATAACAAAAAGTCTCCCGAAGGAGACTTTGACATTGTCTTTTAAAAACTGGAAAGTGATAGAAACACAGCTATTCATTATATGCTGAAATGATTTTTACCTTAATAATCATCAAAAGGTCTCATAAATGAAGGATATCATACCGCAACCTTTCTTTACTCAAGCAAACTGATAAATCAGAATACTTATACGAGCAAAGCCTGCCGGACATACAATACCTTATTACTCCTATAGAAAGGAGGTAATCCAGCCGCAGGTTCCCCTACGGCTACCTTGTTACGACTTCAGCCTAGTTACGAATATTACCTTTGGCACTCAAACACGAAGTTCAAGCGACTTTGGGTATTACCCGCTTCCATGCCGTGACGGGCGGTGTGTGCAAGAACCGAGAACGTATTCACCGCAGCATGCTGATCTACGATTACTAGCAAATCCAACTTCATGTAGGCGAGTTTCAGCCTACAATCCGGACTGGGATAGGCTTTGATGGGATTGGCTCCACCTCGCGGTTTCGCTGCCCTTTGTACCTACCATTGTAGCGTGTGTGTAGCCCAAGATATAAGGGCCATGAGGACCAGACATCATCCCCTCCTTCCTCAGTGTTTTACCACTGCAGTTTCCCGAGACACTTGTAACACGGGATGGGGGTTGCGCTCGTTACGGGACTTAACCCTACGTCTCACGACACGAGCTGACGAC
>JAHDCA010000098.1 GCA_020630115.1 Candidatus Dojkabacteria bacterium
TACTCAAAATGAGATCGCCAAGAAGATTGGACTTAGTCGTGTTTACATTACTAATAAGATAAGACTTCTAAACCTCCCTAAGATAATCAAGGAAGCTATCATGACTGAGAGCCTCTCAGAGGGTCATGCTCGAGCTCTACTAGGTATCCAGGATGAACCATCAATGATTGCTGCATCAAATATTGTTATTAAAAGAAGACTATCTGTACGCGAGACAGAAGAGCTTGTACGTAAAGTTAACTTTGGCAGGAGTTCAAAAGATGACTCCTTACTTAAGAACAAGCGCATCGACAAGGACGTTGAGCGAGCAATTACTGAACTTTCAAACAAGATTGGTTACACTGTGAAAAATACTTCAATGAATCGTGGTGGTAAACTTACGATTAGGTATCAAGATAAGCAAGAATTGATGGAGCTGTTGGGGAGATTGTAGTCACACAATCGATAAAATCTGAAGATCTAATCTCTTTTTAAATCCCTTATAAAAGGCTTAACCCAACAACGTAACACTCTCCTGCCTCAACTTCTCATAAAGAGTCACACCAGCAGATACAGAGACATTCAAAGAAGCCAGGTCACCTTTCATCGGGATCGTCACGACATCGTCTGATCTTTCAAGTATCTTCTTAGAGATACCCATCTCTTCATCACCAACAATTATACAAGTTGGACCTGTCAGATCTGCTTCGTAGATTGATTTGTCACCAGTTTCTAGGGAGATCACACGGATTCCATCTTTTTGGAGCTTCTTCATAGCATCGAAGATGTTCATCTCGATGATCGGTATACGTAAACAATTACCCCTACTCACACGCACTACATCGTCTGTGAGCAGGTTATTTTTCTTAATTGGGGTTATAACGCCATTTACACCACAAGCATAAGCAGTACGGAATATAGCAGCGATGTTAAGGTTGTAATGAATATCATCAAAGATTAGGAAGTTAGGGAATTTATCTTTCTTAGATAGAACATCAAGTAACTCATCAAGAGTCATTTGATTGCTCATAGTCATGTAACCAATGATTGCAGGTTTAGCGCCAGATCTAGATCTTCGGCCCATCGCTTGTCTTGAAAGTCTACTGATCGGAATTTGTCTGGCTTTTGCTTCAGACATGATACTCTTAGTAGTACCATCTTTCATTACATTGTTGGCAATGATGATTTTGTCGAATTGACGATTATCACGAAGTAACTCGAGCAGGGTTCTTCTATTCTCTACTTGTACGAACTTAGGTTTTGACATAATTGTAATCTACTAATAAGTTATAAATTATGTCAAAACGTCGTAAGTGTTACTACTTACTTTCTGGTGAAATCACATCGACAAAGTATTGACCTCTCTTGTGACCCGACATCCTTCTAAATCGGACTATACCATCGGCAATTGCATAAAGAGAGTGATCTCTTCCTACTTTAACGTTCTTACCTGCATGGAAGACAGTTCCTCTTTGCTTTACAAGAATATTTCCATTTGTAACTGACTCACCCGCAAATTTCTTAACACCGAGGCGCTTACCCTCCATGTTCTTACTGATCTTGACTGACCCAGCTGCTGCTGTCTTTGACATAGTTTATTTATTCCAATTTAATTCAAATACGTAAATATCTCTGCGTATGATACTATTATCACGACTCCAATGCAAGTCCTTTCGGATGATTTGCCATTTCTTAGCAAGGAATCTATCACGCTTTATCGTAACCCAACCTTTGTTAGTTTTATAACTTGGAAGGACACATACAACTCTCAATCTTTCACGCCCCAAATGCTCAAGATCTCTGAAAACACCCTGAAAAAGAGTTTCGGTTTCTTCCAATAGTTCTTTAGCCTGAGCGATATTTAGAACTCTCCTTTGCGGCTTACCCATAAATGGTTCAAACACAACAGCATCAAACTCCGTAGATTTAATCTTCTTAAAATTCCAGATATCATCCTTAACCACATCGTACTGCATTAATGAATAAAGACTAGTCTTATTGTCTGTTGCTTCAAGGTACCAGTCGATATTGGGAGTTGAGTCGTTAATTGCCTGTCGTGATATATCAGTACCGATAGCATTGTAACCCTGATCAAGTGCCTCAAGCAGTATATTACCTGAACCACAGAATGGATCCCAGATACCTTGCCCCGGCTTAATTCCAGCCATATTGATCATCATCCTAGCAAGCTTTACAGGTATAACACCCATTTTCTTATCTACATAAGGCTTTTCATAATCACGCATCGCAAAAGCTTTGATATCAGGGATTGCGATTGACACTCCAAATTGATTGTCAGGAAGCAAACAGATCTCCAAACCACCCTCAAGTAGCCTTTGACCAGCTATCTGCCCAACAGCCAAGTCTGTAAAATTCTGCTTAGGAAGTACAAAACTTGTTTTCTTACCAAAACTCTTAAAAATCTTCTTAAGATTATTAGCGAACTTCTTAATCTCCGGGATATGCATCTCAGGATTAAAACTAGAAACTCCAAATTTGAACTTATCTTGATCTGTTTCAAGCTCAATCAGATTTTCTACTTCAAGATCATTATAAACTTTTCCAAAACGAACGAATCCACCAAAACGGTGGAATACTTTAAGTAAACTCTCTTGAAGATGCTCACTTTCAAAGATAATTAATTTCTCATTAACAATCTTATAATCAGTAGCAAATCCGTATGCAAGGTTTACCTCTTCGAACTCGGCAATAGAAAAATCTGGTAATCTACCGCAAACAAGGAAATACTTCATAATATTGAAGTTTATCCAGAAATCTTAGTAATTTCAATCACTGATTGATGATCTCTGTGACCCCACTGACGTCTATATCGACTCTTAGCGTGATACTTGAATGCTTCTAACTTCTTTCCCTTCTTATTATCAACGACTGTGTATTGAACTTTTGCTCCGTCTACAAATGGTTTACCAAGTGTAACTTCAGAACCGTTTGAAATCATTACAACGTTTGTAGTTTCAAGCTTGTCGCCTCTTTTTGAATCAATGATTCTATCAACAGTCAACTTCATACCCTCAACGACCTCAAACTGAGCTCCCTGAATCTCGATAATTGCTGTAGTATTGTCTTTTTTAGCCATAACTAGGCGTTATTTTAATATATTATCGTCCTTGGGGCAAGGG
>JAHDCA010000011.1 GCA_020630115.1 Candidatus Dojkabacteria bacterium
AATTAATTTAAACATCCTATTTTATCCTTTTTTAATGCCAGTGTAAAAATAGACATAAATCAAAAAAATATTAAAAATGAAAAGGATAATAAATAAGATTCGAAAAGAGTATTGCAAAAACTTTTGCGTGATCAGACTTTAAAGGTTTTGAAACGAAGAAGTGGCACGCCCGGAAGGATTCGAACCCTCAACCCTCGGTTCCGAAGACCGATGCTCTATCCAGTTGAGCTACAGGCGCATTAAACTTGAACTTGGCGTACTTGCCCGGAATCGAACCGGGAACCTTCAGTTCCGCAAACTGATGCTCTATCCGATTGAGCTACAAGTACACTTATTAAAAGAACAAATCTCGAAAACTGGCACGCCAGGATAGACTCGAACTATCAACCTGCTGCTTAGAAGGCAGCTGCTCTATCCGGTTGAGCTACTGGCGCACGATAAAGATATTATATAATAGATTTGGGATTTTTAAAGCTCAATTGTTATATCACCATCAATAGTATGAAGTACCTCAGAACCAACATCTTCAAACCTCCTAACAACATCCTCTGAAGGATGTCCATACGAATTTTCCCCATAACTACATACCGCAAAATCAGGATTGATTTGTTGAACCATATCAATTGTGCTTGATGATGAAGAACAATGATGAGCGACTTTAACCACCCTATAATCTGAGCCAATTTCATCCTTAAGAAGCAATTCGCGCTCTGACTCGACATCCCCTAAAAACAGCAGCGAGTCACGATGAGAGTACACTAGCGAAGCATTATTGATATTGCCAGAATGCACGCAATCACGAGGAGCCTCAGGCCCATGATAGCTAAGATCACCCTCCACACCACTTGAATACATTTTTACCTCACCATCATACAAGCCATCAAGAAACTCAAATTCGAAACTATCACTACATACCCAAGGTATATGAACCTTGCCAACCCCATAACTTTCCAATACATACATCAAACCGCCAACATGATCTTTGTGGAAATGCGATAGCACGAGATGATCAATATACTTACCCCTACCCAATTGCTGACCAAGCTTTAGCGAGGCAGTTCCATCGTACCCAACATCCACAACTACTACTTCACCTGAGTCAACAACCAACGCGCTATCACCCTGACCAACAGAGAAGAAAACAGCCCTCGAAACATCAACTGCATCAGAAAAGAACTGACAAAAAGCAAATACAACAGATATATAGATCATTCTGGACATAACTGACAGAGAGAAAACAATACATTCAAAATCAACAAGAACATCAATAACCCAAAACCACTTGGCAATGTCAACACCTCAACCCTACCTAAAATCTCAGTTAAAAAGACAAACGAACTAACTTGCACATAAGTAACATAGTTAAAAATATTACCAATTAAAGGAAACAATGAAAGCAGACTAGTAACAACTACAAACTCTATCAATGGTAAACAAACAAGGTTTGCCAATATACTCACAGCAGAAACCTCCCCAAAGTGAAATACAGAAACTGGAAGAGTACCAAAATAAGCTGAGAGTGTTGTTGATAACTCAGCAAAAGTGAACCCGCTATATAATTTTTCCAGCAACGGCTTCAAATAAGCTAGGCCAAGAGTTGCACCAAGCGAGAGCTGAAAGCCCACATCGTAAAGGATGTTAATATCAAAGAGCACACTTAATACCACCACCGAGGTAAGTAAGTGGGGCTTTAGCAAGAGCCGACCAGAACTGCCAGAAAGCAAAACAACCCCAATCATGAAGGATGCTCTAACAACACTCGCACTAAAACCATTCATACAACAGTATGCTAGTATCGCAACAACCTTGACCACTGACAACTTAGACCTTGATATGATTCGTCCTAATGAAACCTGCACAAAACCTGCAACAAAAAGAATATTAAACCCTGAAGCTGCAACAACGTGACTCAGACCAGAGTTCTGCAATGATTCTTCAAACTTTGGCAGAAACACCCAATCTTCGCCAAACAGCATGCCTGCGACCAGGCCCGAAATTGGTTCAGGGTATTGGAGCTTGATTCTTGAAATCAATGATCTTTTTAGTTTATATATGGAATACCTAATACTAGCACCCTCGTACTCAATGCATTCAACCCTCGCATACCTATCGATCTCGAAAAACACATTCTGCCTATTCATATATTTCTTATAATCAAAATCACCCCCAAAGTTCTCAATCTCCTTGAACTTCCCAGTCACTGTACAATTTGCGAAAAGACCTGTCTTTGGATAAGTATTCTTCTCGAACCTGTATCCAACCTCATCATCTTGATACTTATTCCTAAGAAATATTACTTCTGAACCTAAAGTATAAGAAGGCTCTTTATACACTTGAAACACAGCTTCCTCAAGATAGTGTTCTTTCAAATTATGCTTATGTAAGTTACTCTCTAATCCATTCTCATAATTGCCAACAAAGACACTCCCAATTGCAACCCCAATTACAAGAAGCATTTTTAATTTCCAACTTCGACCAAGCAACAGAACAAGTATAACAATCAAAAATATATATTTAACATATACACCAAGAAGAAAGCTGACGGATATAAGCATGACAGGATAATTCAGTCTTATAAGAAACTGACTCCCGAAGTAATTCATATTACTCACATAGTTCGTTAATAATCTTTGAATAAGTAGCATCTCCTATTCCATCGATAAGTAAAATATCTTCGTTTCTCTCAAGTGGTACTTTATCCAATACCTTCTGAGCTGTTACCTCACCGATACCATTTATCGAGATCAAACTCTCTAGGGTTGTATTATTTATATCTATACAGTCTTGCTCGCTGGCTTCACTTAGAGACTTGAATTCAGCTTCTTCATTACCAACCTCCAAAACATCATTAGTCATTAATGGAGTACTAGTGACTGACTTATTAATACTCTCTATTATCGGTGCAAGATCTTTACCAACAAGTGGCTGCCCCAAACTATTTCCCTCTTTAGTAAAGTCATCTTTGAATGTGATATATACCTTCATCTCGTCTGTGACTTTAGTTGCCTGGTTTATATACAATGATAGATATTTTTCATCTGCCAAACCAAACCGGATCCCTCCTGCCTGTTCCAATAACTGAAATACACGATCACCCTCTTTTATGCAATAACTCCCAGGATCTTTCACAGCACCTTCCACCTGAGCATATAAACAAGTTATATTTTCAGATCCCAACTCATCAACCTCAGCTTCGAGATCAACATCTTCACTGCCTACAATTTCGACTTCCTTATCAAGGGAGTAAACCACTCCTTCCTCACCAGTTTTTAGTGAGAAAACCTTACCAACAAGTAGGGTAAGAAATATACCCAAAGCGACACATGCCAGAAACAAATTTTTATTACGACGAAACAATTGCAGTAACTCGTTTTTATCCTTACTCAACATATCTTAATATTAGAGCAGGAATATTAATTTGTGGTTAAAAGAAAATTAAGTTTCGTTAAGGAAATAAACTTGCACTAAGGAATTATCGGACTAAAAGACGGTAAAATGTGATTGATCACAGAAGTACTTAGACTATTGAACGATGCTAACCCTGTTAATCGTAACTGGTGAGATAGGTCTTCCTAAAGTTGTTTGATCACTAGAAAGTTCAACAGATTCGATCTTATCTACAACTTGAAAACCATCCGTTACTTCACCGATAATTGTGAACTGGTTATTTAATTCAAACTGATCAAATTTCCTCGAGGTAATAAAGAACTGGCTTCCATTATTATTTTCACCATTTGCCATAGCTACAACATAGCCTTTGAATTTAATACTTGGTACAAATTCATCCTGAATTCCATAACCAGGACCTCCGTTACCTGTACCTAATGGGTCTCCGCCTTGAATAAATTGGCCTGGAACTACCCTATGAAAACTTGTTCCATCGTAGAAGTTATTATTAGCAAGAAATATGAAATTATTAACATTTAAAGGTATCTGTGTCTCGTAAAGGTCAACAGTTATACTTCCTTCATTAGTATTAATCACAGCACTATAATCAGTATTGTTCTTTAGATTCATGACTGGAGCACTACTGTAAAAGCCATTCTTACCATTACTAATAGCTGAAGCTGCAACTGTAGTTGTCACCTTAGGTTCTGCTTGAGTTTCACTTTCATTAACTTCCTCAGAGCCTCCAGTATCACCTACACCAACATTAACCTCATTAACTGCATCGTAAACTTCAAACACGCTACCCCCGAAACTATCGTACCCACCAGGGTTAGTAACAGTAAGACTCATAATCCAAACCATCACCACAACACCAAGGATCGCAGCCAGAACTTTCCAGTTGTCTTTCATCCCTCCCATTATGTTTAATCCCATACTAGTAAAAATCTAAATTGAATTATTGCTTTAATGAATTATACAATTTGATTGCCCTTTAGTCCAAAGTTGATGTATCTATTTAATGTTTTCCTTCACATTCAGCACCACCAGCAAAGATAAAAACAGTTACAACCATATCCTCCCTTCCTTCATCTGTCGGAGAGCCATTCCACCTAGCCGTAAAGGCTCCAAAAGCCTTAAATTTCGGATTTACAATATTGTTATAGTGTAAGGGACTTTCTACCAATGCCTTACTAATACTTAAAGCGTACGGAATGCTTTCTCCATCATCAACACCCAGTTCGCTTCGCCCTAAGTTCTCTCCTATAAAGTAATTTCCGCCTATGTAAGCCTCAAGCATATTTTTTTCTGTGTTAGGGTCATAATGCCCGAAGTAATCTCTACGAACCATATCTAACAATCTTTCTTTTGCAAGCTCAGCTAGCTCTTCACTCCAAACCAGTTCTGGCTGTCCAACGAGTGCTCTCTCAAAGTTATGATGTACTAAAAATTTATCATTTATAACTTCGATTTCATCAGGAGTCAAAAATTCCAAGTTTACTATCTCATTTTCATGAATTGGACTCCCCTTAACTTCTTTAGCTAAGCCATCAAACGGTACGGTAGTGCAATTAGAGTATGGATCATCCTCCTCAGGTAATTGTGTCGCCTGAGGTATTGGTGTATAAGAAGGAGCAATAATAGTTGATACACCTGGAGCTGGAAGTGTTGAGAAATCGCCACTATCAGAAGTTACTTCAGCTGAACAACCTGATAGAAGAAAAGCGGCAATTGGAATTAGCTGATAAACATTACTTTTTCTCGTAAATCCCACACCTCAATTATACTATAGGACTGGACAATTCCAAGGTAATTATTTTAAAGCTTTACAGACCTTCCTAACTCTATTGACTGATTAATTTCACCCTCAAACAATCAGATTAACAATCTTCCCCTCAACGTAGATAAATTTCTTAATCTCCTTGCCATCAATTTGCCCAATGAAGAACTCATCATTCTCAATAGCCTCACGCACATTAGCTTCATCACTACCAACAGCGACTTCGATCCTGCCTCGGACTTTACCGTTTATCTGCACTGGTAATTCCAACACATTCTCAATTATTAAATCTTCATTAACAACAGGCCAATCTTGTAAGTGGAGACTATCTTCTTTTGCGATATCTTCAATATCGCCTCGGTCAAAACTCTCCTGCCATAATTGTTCTGCAGTAAACACTGCGTAAATACCAAAAACCTTTAAGAAATCCCTCCATATAGCTACAGGTAAAGATTCAAGACCCTTCATATAAGTTACGAACACCATAATTTGACTAACAATAGTATTCATCTTTAGATTTTCAGCCATCTCTGTAACGTTCCTTACAAATTTATGAAGCTCAGAATTGATCTCTGCTAAAGCCTCCGAATCATCAATCGATTCAACGATATTGTCCTTCAACGCCCAAACATCAGCGATTACCTTATGACACCTCTTCAAACTAGATTCGTTATATGGGAAGGTACCATCGTAAGGGCCTAAAAATGTAATATACATCCTAACAGCGTCAGCTCCATATTCATTGACCTTCTCACCAGGGTTAATTACGTTACCCTTAGACTTGGACATCTTAGTCCCATCTTCCGCTAGCAAGATACCACCATTTGTCCTCTTAGCATAAGGTTCAGGAGTTGGAACAAGATCATTATCATGCAGAAACCTATGCCAGAATCGAGAGTAAAGTAAGTGAAGAGTTGTATGCTCACTCCCACCAAAGTAGTGATCAACAGGTAACCAGTATTTCATCTTTTCCTGATCAGCAAAGGCGCTTGAATTCTTTGGGTCGATATACCTTAAGTAGTACCAACAACTTCCCGCCCAATTAGGCATCGTATTAGTCTCACGAAGTGCATTACTACCATCACTAGTTTTAGCATTAATCCACTCAGTATTAGTGGTCAATGGTGAGTTCCCATCATCAGTAGGTTTAAAGTCTTCAACCTCAGGTAGCTCTAGAGGTAAGAGATCATTACCCTCGCCCACATCACTTGTATGAACAACAGCTTCAATTGTTCCATCTTCTTTATGAAGCAAAGGAATAGGCTCACCCCAGTACCTTTGCCTAGAGAAGATCCAGTCACGGATTTTGAAGTTCTTCTTCTTCTCACCTTTACCTTCCTTCTCAAGTTTCTCAATGATTGCTTCTTTAGCATCATCAGTTGCTAAGCCATCGAATTCACCAGAATTAATAGCTTTTCCAGTAATTCCAAATCGCTCTCCATCTTGACCTAATTCAATAACATCAACAATTGGCAGCTCATACTTCTCTGCAAATTCATAATCCCTTTCATCATGAGCAGCAACGCCCATTACGATTCCAGTTCCGTATCCAGCCAAGACATAATCAGCAACGAACACTGGGATCTTTGAACCCATTTCACTATCTGGGTCCGCTGGATTTACGCAGTAAACACCTTCAATTCTTACACCAGTTTTCACTTTATCTTGCTGACGAGCTAATTCAGTCTTAGCTTTTGCGCTGTCAACATAGGCTTGGATCTCGTCTTTATTAGCTGCATTTTCAATTAACTTTGCAACATACTCATGCTCAGGAGCGATTACCATGAAGCTAACTCCAAAGATCGTATCAACTCGAGTTGTATAAACTTCAAAGTCCTCAACTCCATCGATCGCACTTCCATCCTCACCAACAACATCAAATTTTACTTGCGCACCATAGCTTCTACCGATCCAATTCCTCTGGGCCTCTACAACAGAACTTGGGAAATCCGTATCATCCAAACCATCAAACAATGTGTCAGCATACTCTGTAATCTTAAGAACCCATTGCCTTACTAATTTTCTTTCTACAGGAGAACCGTCTCTCTCTGCTACCAAATTACCCTCTGCATCTTTCTCAACTTCTTCTTCAGCAAGAACCGTCTTCAAATGAGGACTCCACCAAACTGGTTCCTCTCGCAACTCAGCCAAACCGGCCTCGTAAAATTTCAAAAAGATCCATTGAGTCCATTTATAATAACCCGGATCAGTCGAATTAACTTCCCTTTCCCAATCAATCCCGTACCCCATATCCATCATCGAATGCCTGTAATCAGTGATAAGCTTTTCTGTCGTTTCTGCCGGATGGATTCCAGTCTTTACTGCGTAGTTCTCAGCAGGTAATCCAAATGCATCCCAACCCATCGGGAACATCACATTGTAACCACTCATCCTCAAAAACCTCGAATATATCTCTGGCATCGTATAACGCATCGCATGACCTACATGGATACTCTTACCACTTGGGTAAGGGAACTCAGCAAGGATATACTTCTTAGGTTTCTGCGAGAAATCAACCGCTTCATACAAATTAACTTTAGCCCAATACTTCTTCCACTTATTCTCGATTGCTGTGAAATCGAAATTATTATTTGATGACATTTGTTTTAAAAGGTTAAAAATTAGTTAATTCAAAATTTGCTTTATATAAGCTTTAAGTTACACATTAAACAATCACTCCCAAAGGGAGCATATGAAAGTTCTTGATAAATTGTTTGAGGTTTAGAATTGTTCTAGCTTCAGCAAGAGAGAATATAAGTACATTATAGTGGGAAGTCTTAAATTTATCAATTAATTGCATTGGTGATTATAGCAGAAAAAGTACTCGAAATAATTTGATATAATCCAAGTAATGAATTCTACAAATATGAAAACCTTACAAACATACCAAGATAAGATTGAAGAATATGTAAAAAACACACCTCATCAAGTAGACTTAGATCCGGGTTTACAGGAATGGTTAGACATCTCAATCAAAGATCTTTCAGTTAGTTCACAGATTTTCGAAATCGGGAGTGGCTTTGGAAGAGATGCGAAATACATTCAAGAACAGGGCTTAAATGTACAAACTTCAGATGCAGTAGAAGGTTTTGTAAATATCTTAAGAAACGATGGATTTAAAGCTGCAGTTTTCAACCCACTTGAGCAAGAATTTCCAAGTTCATATGATCTAATATTAGCCACAGCTGTCTTATTACACTTTAACAAAGAAGAGATTCATTTAGTCATAAGCAAAGCATTCGAAGCACTTAATGAAGATGGAAGATTAGCATTTACAGTAAAAAAAGGTGAAGGCGAGAAATGGGTTACCAAGAAGCTAAGTGCCCCAAGGTATTACCGTTACTGGCAATCGGAACCACTGATTAAGATTTTAGGAGAGATTGGATTTACTAAGGTATATGTTCATGAAAATGAGCAAGGTTATAACGAAGATTTGTGGCTCAGAGTAGTCGCGACCAAATAGTACAATTGTTTACCTAATTATATCTCCTAAAAACACTGTCAAATGTTAAAATAATTACAAAACTAAAAGGAGGTGAAGATAAACTAATCGTCACAACAATGACTGACAAACTACAAGAACTAACAACACAAATAGCACAAGAAATTTTTACTCAAGCATCCAAAGACCCAGAATTTAATGAAGTAGAAGTCTATGCAAGTTCAGGGGTAAATGACGGAGAACCTGGCCATGTAAAGATGGAGTTCTTTGAGGTATCGCATCAGAGAAATATAAAATTTAATGATACTTTCAGGATCTTTGAATTATTAATTGAACACCGAGATCTAAATAAGCAGATCTGTAATGATCTATGGCAGATATGCATTATAAAAGTCTCAAGTGAAGGAAATTTTGACATAACACTTGAGTACCAGGACTCGATCGAAAGTTTTATGGAGACAATTCCAGAGCCAGAAGATGAAAATGGAGATGAGGAAATGCAGTATTTGGAATCATTAAATAAAAGAGTAGAACAATTAATTGAAGAAAGAAACCCTGGAATGAAAAAGAAGATTCAAGAAAGTTACAGAAAAACAAAAGAAAATGCTGAACAATCGAAGCATAACGACAAGAATACTAACGAAATCGAGGGTAATTCAATTTTAGGCAAATTAAGAAATATTTTCAAATAACTTCTCTTAAGCCTACTCTTCGAGCTCAGATTCGAATTCAAAATCAATAATATAATTATCGACCTCCAGAAGGGTCAAAGTCCCCAAATTCTCAAATTTAAGACCTCGTAGTTTCCGTGGTTTCGATTCAAAATCCGACGCTATATGCTTATAAATTTCACTCGTTGTTTCATACTTCTCTCCTTCAACAATAAGACTATAAGTAGGAGAACGCCTACTATAAGTATAGTCTAATTCAATAACCTTATCAGTCACATCAAGTCTTTTGATATCATACTCAAATTCAAAATTGGTAAGAGTTGTAATTAGAGCATAGTTAACTGCGATTAAAATTCCACCGATCACGATAAAGTAAACTAGGGTCAAAAATGGGAAAACCAGTACCTTAAACAAAAAGCTTCTACTCTTAAACTCCCACGAGATTAAGATTTTACGAATTCTAATGTCGTTATGTGGGCTAAAGTACAGATATAGCATTGTAGACTCAACAACTACAATTGTTATCGCCATCCATAGAAAGAAAAAGTTACGGACTGTTGAAGCCACTAACAACGAGTAGTTCAGAAATGAATAATTAATGATTGGCCTTGCGATATATATCGACAAGACACCTAGTATCAGGTATGCCGATATAAATACAATCAAGAACTTCCTCAGTTGTGGTTTATCTAATAATCTCCTATTTATACTCTAATTATATACCAAGTATAGTTTTGCAAAGAAAACAACACCCAGAAATTCTCAATAGATTCGCAAATCAATTCAAAGTTTAGACACTTCGTAAGAAAATCACATAAACTAATATGAATTTAGTGAGTACTTGGTGGACCTGACGAGACTCGAACTCGTGACCCCTACTATGCCATAGTAGTGCTCTAGCCAACTGAGCTACAGGCCCTTATAATCAATTATAGATTAAATTGGCTCTTAACTCTAATTTTTAGAATCTAATGAATAACAAGATTAATCCTTCAAATATTCAACAACTCAAGTTTATAATTCAAGAACTATGTAAAAAGGAATCATTCGTTCATCACCAATGGTTCTTAGAGTATCATTTAGAAATTGTAGAACTTCTAGCATTGGAGTTATTGCAGTACTACCCATCGGCGGATAAAAGTATAGTAATTACTTTAGTCTGGCTTCACGATTACGCCAAGATCACCAATCAAGACAAAAAGAACTCTTCATACAAAGAGGTTACAAAGTTACTCCTAGAATTGAATTTTGAAAAAGATCAAATAGATGAAATCGTAATATCACTTAAGGCAATTGATTCAAAAGATATCGTTCTAATCAAAGATTCATCAATAGAGATTCAGATAGTGTCTTCCGCCGACGCAGCTTCACATTTTGTTGGGCCATTTCATAGCATATGGCTTTACGAGAACCCGAATGTAACTATAAATAAACTCATGGAATCAAATATCAAAAAGATCCACAAAGATCTTCATCGAAAGCTATGTTTACCTGAAGCGCTAAGATTCGTTAATAACCGTTTGAATCTCATAAAAGAACTAAATGGTGAAATACCTAGTCAACTAATCACTCCCCCCTCAATAAACTCTTAACCTCATCATCCTTTCCTTGCAACAGCATAAGAACAATTGGAAACATTTCGCCATAAGCACCCTGGTCTAATTTACCCACTCGAATCATCTCGAAGAACTCATCAAAACTAACCCGTAATACATCGACCCTTTCTCCTCCCCTGTCCAAATCTTGTTTTTGTTCACTAACCAAACCATTCGCAATGAATGTATAAATATGCTGGTTAATCCTCGACGAGACTTGATAATCATGAATTAGTCTAAATTCCTCAAATCTCATACCTATTTCTTCTAAGCACTCTCTCTTGGCAGCATCAACTGGTTCAACCTCATCATCGAATGCTCCCCCAGGAAGTGTGACCTTCCAATCTTTCCCAGGCTGTTGCTCTCTAATTATCACGACCTGTTCACCAATTACAGGAATTACAATAGCTGTATCGTTTCTATCAAGAATCTCAAAAGTCTTAAAACTACCATCAAATTGTTCCTGCTCCCACTGATAAGTATCGTAAACTACACCTTCAAAAACTTTCTTAGCATCAGTTGGTAAAGCCATAACAATTTTTTGAAATTAAATTCCTACATCACCTATTAACACATCCTTAGCATCCCCTTCCCTACCGTCCATAATCATAATAATCAGTGGTAGAATCTCAGAATAAACAAAATTCTCAATCTCAAACTTCTTAAGCATATCGAAAAACCTATCAATTTTAATTCGCTTAACATTTATAATCTCTCCACCTTCATCCAGATCAGTATCACCATCTAGAATCATTCCCCTAGCAACAAATGTATAAACAGTCTGATTAATTTTAGGATCGACTTCAAACTTACTCAGTAACTCGTAACTCTCAAACTCCAAACCAGTCTCTTCCTTCACCTCCCGTATACAAGCCTCAATCAATTCTTCACCACTATTAACTCTACCTCCAGGAAGGGTAACCTTAGGTTCTGGCCATCCAGGCTGTTGATCTTCAATTATAATGACTTCATCACCAATAACACAAAGTACTTTAACCGTATCAGATCTATCAACCATTTCAAAAGTAGCGAAACTCCCATTAAATAATTCTTGCTGCCACTGATAGATATCATGAATTACTCCTGAGAATACTTTTTTAGCTTTATTGGGAATCCCCATAATCTACTTAACACCATTTAAGAACTTAATTACCTCTTTTTCATCATGATTTAATATCATAAGCACTAATTTATGCAATTCCCTATAAGCCCTCCTATGAAATTTGTCACCCAGAAGCATCTCAAAGAACTTCTTAAAGCTTACTTTATAATGCCTAATTCTTTCACCATCAATATCGACTGACTGCTCGCCTTGTTCAACAAGATTTCGTGCAATATATATATAGAAATACTGATGCACTTTTGAACTAAGATTGAACTGATCGAACAATTCCAAATCCTCAAAAACCATTCCGGTCTCCTCAACTAGTTCTATCTTTGCTGCTTCAAGTGGGGACTGACCTTCCTTGATCCATCCGCCAGGGATCGTCATGATTGTTTCATCTCT
Organism: Candidatus Dojkabacteria bacterium; assembly: GCA_020630115.1. Taxonomy (GTDB): domain Bacteria; phylum Patescibacteriota; class Dojkabacteria; order SC72; family JAHDCA01; genus JAHDCA01. The sequence goes on from JAHDCA010000011.1 coordinate 12,383, forward strand.
ACCAGGTTGTTCATCTTCAATGATATATACTCCATCTTCAACTACTGGAAGAATCAGAACAACATTAGGACGATCAACGGCCTCGAATCTCTTCGTAGAACCATCAAATTGCTTTTGATCCCATTCGTAGACCTTAAAGACTCTTCCTTCGTAAACTAATTCAGCATTATTAGGTATTCCCATTATCAGAAGCCTGATGAGTAAAATTAGCTATCCAATTATTCACAATTTCTCGGACTAATTCTTCTCGATTTAGCTGGTTCGATGTTGCAAAGATATCACTAACAAGACCTTCCCAATTGATATCCATTTTATCCCAATTGGCTTGAACACCATCTGAAGCCAGTAGTTTAAGAATATCATTACCTATATCAGAACCGATAAGATACGGGTACATCTGAAGTCCAAGGTATTCCAAATCCAAATGTGACGTAATTAATCCTGGGTCAAGCAGAGCATTGTCTGAAATTTCAATTCTGCTGAGTCTCTCATCTAGTCTTGCATTTGGATAACCTTCCGTCAACTCACTCAATATTTCTTGTAAATTTAGAGTTCTATAAACTGAGCCAGTTTGATCATTTTTTTGACCAGCAAAGAATGAAGCACTATACATTGAATACCTCATGACGAACGTACCAACATTTAGACGAGACAAGTACGCTACCTTATAATAATCTGCAATCAGATTATCTAGATTATCTAGATTATCTAGATTATCTAGATTATCTAGATTATCTTTATCCTTTAATTTTTCTTCATAAAAACCTCTCATGATAAGGGGCGTTAGTCTTTCGAGAATCATTGTAGGGATTTCTAGTCCTGTTGCTCCTACTGCAATTAGTTCATTACCAGAGGATATAAAGTCAAAAACATGGGCTAATTCATGGATCCTCTTCTGGTCTCTCTGTAAACCATCGCTAGATGTTGGTAATCGAACAAATATCTCAATTGGGTCTTTACTTACATCTCCCTTTAAAGCTAGCCCCTGATCATTGTCGATAGTATCTAAGACCTTAACTTTAAACTTCCGCCCTTCCGATCCAATCAAATACCCATCGCCGGAATTCTCAACTTTCATCCCCAAAATTTTAGCAAATTTTTGAATAGCAAAATTTAAAAACGCTCCCCCTTCTTCATCAAATTCAATTTGCGTAGCTAATTCTGTATGATACTCATCTTCTACATTCCCTAGATCTAAAATATCCATATATTCTCTATGCTTTCCTGCTAACCAATCTTTTGCATCTGACAGGCTAGCATCCCTGTACTGAAATACTTTTTGGTATTCTTCATAACTTTCGTATCCTAGGTAAGTTCTCACATCTTCCCACGCATTGATATAATCGTATTGCAAATCAATTCTATCCTCACTAGCTTCCTGAGATTCACTATCAAAATTAGGAAAGTAGCTCGTGAGCACTCCTATAAACTCAACCCGAGTAAATCTTAAGGCCAATTCCATACACTGTTGTGAGGTAAGTCTTTCTCCATTTTTAAAACGATATGCTGCACTTAATTTTTTGATATGATCCAAATTTTTATCTGAAACTGTAGAATCTTCGTAATCTTCGTAATTGTTCAAAAAACTTATGTAGTTATACTGAGCCTGTAGGAACCGGTAACTTTTAGCCTCCAATTCATCTAAACTAGTTAAACTCTGCATCTGTGTCAGGAGATCATATTTACTTCTTTCAAGAGTCGAAAAATCTTCTACTAGATCTGTAGGTTCCAACTCGTTTTCAGGAGCAACCTCGTATCTGTAATCTCCATTCAGTACTCCAGCCCAACCTCTTTGATTTCTAACATCCCCTCCCCAAGATTCATTACTCATATTCCTATCACTTAAGTAAAATGCCCTCCAAACCTCCACTTCCGATACCTTTCTTGAAGCGAAAGCAAAGTATATTTTAACCTATTATAAACAAAATCCTGCGTATCCATATACTCAACGAATCTACCACCAAAGCTTCGTTTAAAAAGACTAAACCCGTAACCACCATGTGATTTATCCATCTCGCCATTCTTATCAAGATCAAGAACTCCCCACATATTGTAAGTACTCATACCCTCAGTAGCAGCTGTTCTCATTATCTCCCAGTGCATTAGGTGCGCTGCTCGACTATTGCGAGCGAACTCTCCATCAGCAGAAGCACCATGTAGATAAGCAGCCTCGTCTTGACTAAATGCGATCAGTGCAGAAGCTAGCAACTCACCCTCTGGACCGACTGCTCTAAAGATTCGACAAGTACCTTCTTCTCCTAGTATCTCAATCTGCTTCTCATAGTATGACTTCGGGTAAGTAGTCATATTTTTACGCTTTGAAGTTTGCTGTAGAACATCCCAGAAATCTCCAACAGCTTCGGGACGAGCGCTCATCTCAATTTTGACACCGAGCTTAGATGCTCGATTAATATATCTTTTATAATTTGAACGCATGCCATTTTCTTTGAGGAATTTCCATTGCTCATCCTCATCCTCTTTAAGATCAATCACCCAATTACGTTGGGATTGCGTGTACTTGTAGGAAGAATTTGCACCATTAAAATTACTTTGTTTAGATTTTTCTACTCTTGGTTCAATTTTTAACATCAATAGATCCTGACTACTATAAAACACCTTCAGAGCTTCGATAACCTCGTCAACATAATCAGCATCCCAATCCATCATAGGACCTCTAGGTATATATGCATAAGTTCCAAACCTAGTTTCTTCAAAGATAACTAAAGCGATTGCTACAAGATTGTTATCCCCATCGTAAGCACCAATTCTCTGAGTTCTCTTACTAAGACCTTCACTATTAAAATCTCCCCAGAGCCAAGACTGTAAGAAGTACATTCCGCTATCTAACGAATCCTCAAAATCGTACCAAGCATCTCTATCATTTAAATCTTTAATCGTAATCATGGGATTATTCTACAACAATTGAGTTCAAAATGTCGCAATACTTTTTTGCATCAGCTTCCTGAACAAACATTGCAGTTGGTAGATTTAAAACTCTATCTGCCAGATCCTGCGCAACTGGACATTCGCCCAACTCATACCCAAACTCTTCAAGGTTTGTCTTAGAAGGATAAAGAGGATGATTGTACCAATCCGTAACATAACACCCTGCTTCTCTAAGCGCAGCAATCGCGATCTCACGATGCACCTTCGAATCAAGTATCACAGGGAATTTGATTAAGCTTAACTGCTCATTATCACTTATCGCATCCGGATACATACTCGAGCCCAGGCTTGAGCTATACAGATCAACTAGCTTAGATCTATGACTCCTAATATTTTCAAGACCATTAATCGATTTCAGTATCTTCCTTTCAAACATTTTTGGCAATCCACTTGGATACCAATTTGGCTTTTTCAAATCATGTTCGATTGATTCATAACCATCAGAAAGAAGACCAAGACTAAAGCCAAGTTTAACTGCATACTTACCTAGCCCCCGAAGCTGCCTTACAATTACCCAAAGATAAGGCATTAAGAACCACTTCAGAGATCTAACCAAACCAAAATTCTCAAGATTGCCCTCATTCCAACCGTCCACCTTAGCTACTTGCTCCATATCATTAACTATCAAAAATCCACCAATCTTAGTATTCAAGACTTTCTCGATCCCGAAACTTGAAATCATCGCATCTCCAGCCTTCCCAATACTAGTATCACCAAAAGCATGAGCACAATCCTCGATAATCCGTACCCCATGAGTTTCACATAACATTTTGATACCAGCCATATTTGCGGGGATCCCAAAGCTATGCTGGACAATTACCAAATCAAGTTTCACTAGCTTTACCTCTAGATCTGACAGATCCACGCTCAAGGTATCAAGATCCGTCTCGATGTAACACGGCTTATTACCTGACCAAAGAACAGGACTTACTGCACTGCTACAAGTAAAACTAATCACACCAATCTTAAGATCATCACCACCATCTTTAGGGATCAAAACACCTTTTAAACTCGACAAATACGCGAGCATCGCACTCCGACCGTTACAATAAATGAATACCTGCTTTGCTTTAACTCCATAAATTTCTGCAGCCTTATCTCTTAGTGCCATAGTAATTGCAATTTATTTGGATAAAATACCACGCAACCATTTCTTCAACTTTATCAGCTTCTTATTTCCCAAAACAGCGAGCCTAAAAACTAAGTACCATAAATTACTGTCAACATAATCAAATGTACCGATATATGAAATATTTTCCCCACCAAAACCTAACTTAAATTTAGAGATATTAAACATACTATGACTAGGATCATAACTCCCATCACTCAATATATCTGCCACTCCCCAGTGATCATAAGAGGATTTACCCTTGGACTTAGAATTCTTCATCGCCTCCCATTTCAACAAATATCCAGCCTCAACATCTCTCCCAGCATTAGTAGTTCCACCGTGTAATTCATAAGTCATATCAGCACTATGGAAGTTAAGTAGACCGCCAACGACTTCACCGTCCATCCGACAAATCAAGATATCAACACCACCACTCCCAACGAACTCATCGTACAACTTTCTAAAGTAATCAATACCGTACATAACATAACCTGTCCTCTTATATATCGAGTCCATACATTTAAAGAAAGTCTCCAAACCCTCAACAGTATTCTCCAGCTCAACCACAGCACCACTCCTCAAACCCTTCCTGACGTTCTGCCTATGACGAGTCTTCATCCTCATCAACATTTCTTCTTCGCCCTCAACCAATGAAACAACATTAGTAAATCTCGGCTGGACTGAAGATTTCAACCAATTCAAATGCCCCTTACCATTCAGCCGCTTAAATACTTCGCTATCAATCCGAACCTCTGGCTCGAAAGTTAGGTGCGATACGTCAAAACCTTCCTCCTTACAAAGCCTGATGACTTCAGAACAAACACGCACATCCCCAACCCAATCAATATTTTTAACCCGTGGAACATACCCAATATATCTATTAAACAAAGGAAATTTCCTTATCAATACAGTAAAAACAAAGCCATCATGCTCAAACCTCAAAGGCACATAATTACTCCTAGTATTACCCCATTCATAACTCTGCAAAATACTTTCACCTGAAGAAACCCACAGATCAACATATTCACTTTTATCAGAAATCAATCTCATATTGATATTATACAGAAACCCCCGCTAAGTTTTCACTCCTCTTTGAATAAAAATAATAAATATGAATAACAAGACTTACCAAGCCAATCCCTACAAAGAATCTCGTTGGCATATCACTCCCAGAATAAATAGACAATACATAAAGAGTAGCTGTGTAGATCCCAGTACTGATAAGGTTTTTGACCGACATCACGGTTGACTTGTAATCACGATTTATCAAATCCATCAGCTCAGTATTCAAATTAACGTTTGCGATAGCTCCCACAAATCGAACCAAGTAAATTCCAATCATAGCAGCGAATATATTACCAAATCCAAGAAGTATAACGAACAGAGGGAACATTATAAGAGGAAGATTCTTACTAATTGCTGACTTAGAAGCTGCGTAATTACCTAATATATTCATTATCATTAATGAAGCGATATACAAACCAACATACTCAACCGGATAATCACTAATTTCGTAAAACGCATTACCAACGTACTTGGTGACCCTAATAATAGCTGTTAAAGAGGCCAATATTAATGTCACTGCAGGAAGTAGATTAACACTTCGAATGTATTTAATCGCCTTTAGCACGGTAATATCTTTAGTAAGATACTCGTCACCATCCTTTTCAAACTCAGGATCTTTTAGCCCCCATATAAAAGGTAAGGCTATAAACTTAGCAATACCTGTAAGAAGAAAAGGAATCCATGGCGTAATGGCAAATAAGAAACCACCAATAGCACTTGTTATCATTAAGCCCGTTAACAAGTTATTAGATTTGCGAGCATAATCCCTTTTATAATCACCAGATAGAGAGTAAAGAAGTGCATTATCACTGCCTGTTGTGAAAGTATATCCAAAAGCCCAAACACAGTGGATAAAAACAAGTGAGTTATAATCTTTGATAAAACCCATTGCTGCGATAGACAAACCAGTTATTACGGTACCAATTATGATTGAGACCCGATGTCCATATTTATCACCAACATAACCAGTTGGAACCTCGAAGATAGTTGATGCTAACTTGTAGATCATTAATGCAAAAACTGCATCATCCACGCCAACACCTATAGATACATAAAGCGGAATCAAAACAGGTACAACAAAGTTAGTCGTCCTAAAACGGATGTACCAGATATACTTACCAAGATCCGACATTAAAGAAAGATTCATGAGCTAGTGATTATACACCCATAACACGAAATTCTTAACTTCCATCTAGGCTGTAGCTCTTTTAATCTCCTTATAACCAAATCCGAGTAGTACAACCCCGATGCCAAAAGCCATTAGATATAAACTACTCTCGAAACCATTATTCAAAAACGTACTCAGACTAAGCAGTAAGATACTATAAAAAATCGTATTAATAAAACTCCCAATTGAAAGAACAGTCGACTTGAACCTCTCATCTATAATTTTAAGAATTGATGTATTAAGCATTATTGTTGACCATTGACCAAAGAACCTCACAATA
>JAHDCA010000099.1 GCA_020630115.1 Candidatus Dojkabacteria bacterium
CTTCCAAAGGCCTGCGGCATAAAATACTTATGAAGTACCGTTTGCTAAAGTTATGGTCACATATCCCATCCCCTTTATCAGAGCAATCGGAGTCCTAACTGCCTTATCAACACTCCAATGTAATACATCATATGTACCCTTTGCGACTTTTATTAGTCCAGTCCCACCACCATTGATTTCATTATAATCAGCCTGCTGCGCAGTCTCTTCACCACCATTAAGACCTGTTCTTTTATCTAACCAACCTGTCATACTATAGGATTATAGCAATTATCTTGAAAATCTCAACTAATTTTTAAAGTGCAAATAATTCTACTATCTAACGGTTTCTTTCAATAATGATTAGGTTGAAAATACTTAGCTCTAAAATGCTTTCCGCCTTTAGAAGTCTTCCGAAACGCCTGTACACCTTGACATTTGTGGATTAAGTCCTGTTGGAAGATGCAATATTACTGCACACACTACGTCCTGTGACATATAAATAGTGAATATCTCATCATCTATTGTTAAAATACTAAATCATTATGCATGACATTGATTACAAAGAGTTGACAACCCTATATGCTAGAGAAAAGATTGAAGCAGATTCTAAGAGTCTTCGTATTGAACGTTCTCCAGAAGAGTTTAGGTACGTTATATATGCTCGTAAATCAAACAAGAACGAAAAAATGCGTTCAGGAGAAGATCAAGTATTAAATTCGATTGAAAGGCAGATTAAGGAATGTCAAAACTCTTTCAAAAATCTAAACATTGTGGCAGAGTTTTACGAAGTTGTATCTGCCAGAAAGTCAAACTCTAACAAACGTGAAGAGTTTTCGAAGATGATAAAAGGATTTAAAACCGGAGAATATGACGGATTAATAGCACTTATGCCTGACCGACTTTCAAGAAATATGAAAGATGCTGGAGAGATAATTGATCTACTTGATAGTAATAAGATAAAAGACCTAAGATTTTCTCGATACACGTTTACGAATGACACCAACGGAAAGATGGCGCTCGGAATACAATTTGTCTTAGCAAAAACATATAGTGACAACACGAGCGAACATCAGAAGAGTACAAATGAATCGCTCATAAAAAAAGGGAAAGTTGCAAGAAACTACAAGCTCGGATACAAGTTAAAAGAAAAATCTCATATACCAGACCCACCACACTTCGAAACTATACAAGAAGCTTTCAAAATGTCATTACAAGGCAAGACGCTAAATGAAATCGCAAGTTACATGAATAGTAAAAGAATTGGCTTATATGAGGAATCTAAAAAACAATACAAGACTAAAGTTATTACTAACCAAAGAGCTTCAAGCATATTAAATGATACCTTCTACACTGGCCTATTAGTCTATAATAGCCAAATTGTAGATCTTACAAGTAACAAGTTTAAAAATCTTTTTGTTCCAGCTGTATCTTTTGAGGACTTTATTAAGAGCAAAGAAAAACGAGACCCCAACAAATACCATTCGAGAAAGTTGAAAAGAGCGAGTACAACTGCCCTTAGAGGACTTTGCATATGCGCATACTGCAATAAAGCCATGGCTGTATATAAGAGTAAAGGTCAATCCCAGGTACGATTTCTAAGAGCTGAATGCAAAACAAAAGACTGCCAACGTAGTAAAGCAGTAAAGATAGCAAGAGAAGAAGATGGAATTAAATATACTGTATCTGTAAGGGCTAGAATAATTCTTGATCATTTAGCAGAGCTACTTAACAAATCTAGTCTTGATGATGTCAAGCTTTTAGATTCCTTAAAGGCTATAGCGTTGAAAGAACTAAAGAATAAATTAAGTTCTGCTGAAAGTTGCTACACTCGTTTAGAAGAGGAGATCATTCAAATGACAACGAATCTAAGTGATAATCAAAACCTTAGAGCTTCACTTGATGACAATGATCCTTCAAAAAAATACTTGATACAACAAATTAATCAATTAGCTCGTGAAATTGATGAAAGCACAAAGGAGTTAAATAATTGTGAGAGAAAAATAATAAACTATAAAGAATTGATAAAAAACAGTTCGGATCTTGTTAATAGTAAAAATGTTTCGAACATCTTTAAAAAGTCAGCATTAATGCTACAAAGTGAACCACAAGAACACTTGATACAACAAATCCTGAAAACTTTCTTTTCGAACATAACTCTTGATGCCCGAGGAATAGCATCAGTAAAGGTGAAACATCCTTATGACTTAGCTATCAAAACACGGGATTCTTTAATGGTGGGTCGTCAGAGACTCGAACTCTGAACCTACTGGTTAAAAGCCAGTTGCTCTACCAATTGAGCTAACGACCCACAAGTTATTAATAAATAACTCCGAACATTATAACTGATAAGGATACAAATTGACAATGAGTTTCTTCTCAACACTTGTACATAATGCGAACCAAATTTTTATATCAAAATTGTAAAATCTCCTTAACTCATTTTTAGTATAAAAGCATTTCATAATCTTCCTCACCTTAAATCTATCTATTGGATAGAAATGTCTATCCAGCCTAACTCGATACTTAACTTCAACAATCTGTACTACTCTATCAACCGAATCAACACCTAAGAGGTCTATCTCACCGAAGCGATTGCTTATATTCTTCATCCAATAAAGCTCTGATTTGCTATTAAAGTAGTTACACAAGATCCCCTCAACTTTACTCCCCGTATCTTTTGAAACTTTGGGAAACGGGTTTGAAAGATCTACGGTGAATTGGTGTATACCCGTATTTTGCGATTGCTTCTCTATGTTTTAGTGTACCGTAGCCAGAGTTTGTTTCAAATCCGAACTCTGGGTAGCTTTTAGAATACTCTATCATTAATTTATCACGATATACCTTAGCCAGAATAGATGCTGCGGAAACACTTGCATAACTACCATCCGCCCTATTTTCTTTTAAAGACCTACAAGTGAAATTATTAACTTTACTACTCTTACCATCAATTATTAAAAAATCTACTTCACCTAGAGCCAACT
>JAHDCA010000100.1 GCA_020630115.1 Candidatus Dojkabacteria bacterium
TTGAATGCTCAAACTAATGGAGTTAAGAATTATGAATTCATTAATAAGGACGCTGGTGAGGTAGAAGATGAGTGGCTTAATGAACTCCTAATAGTTGACCCAGCCAGAAGCGGATTAAGTAGTGATCTATGTAAAAGGATAAAGCAAGTAAGCCCTAAAAGATTCGTATACATCTCATGTAATTACAAATCAATGATTAGAGATGTTGAGATTATTGGGGTGGACTTGGAGAAAGCTACAGTTAGTCAGTACAATCTGTTTCCTAAGACTGTTCATTTTGAGGTTGTTGTATCCAGTAAATGATGTATAATTAATACTATGAGTATGAATTTTGAGACCCAAGAACCCCAGGCATTGCTTTTTGAAGTTGATGATCAGCTTCTAGATCTTGGTGAGGCTAAAGAATCAAAAAGTTTGACTGGTACTTGGTTTATTGATCTTACTGATGATCATTTAGCATTAGTACTTCGTCCACAGCCTAAAGGAAGAAGTGGTAGAGGGCTTGTTGGTGTGTCTATATATGATGTACAGGATAGAATGGATAAGCTTAACGATAAAGTGTCATCTTTAACTGAACGTCAGAATGATATTTTGGAAGGTGAACCAGATGAGTATGAAATAGCAACTTTCCATTTGCTTTCAAAGTCTATTTCGGGTTATCAATTAGAGTTACTCCGATTACACCGTTCTGCTAAATTAGAAATCGATGCACGAAAAGCAGTATCAATATTATCTGATAGAAATGCGATTCAAGATGAATTGGAGCGATTAACTGCTGAAATGAAAGATGTTAGCGTTGTACTCAGCTAGTTTAGTATTACTACCCCAAACTCCTCCCAATACTCAAACTCACCATCAAACTTCACCACCTCTGAATAACCTTCTTTAATTACCTCGTAATTAACATTCAAACGATTCTCACACCCATATACATAAACCAATAACCGATCATACTTATCCCTCTCATCTTGGGTATCATCGCCTTCGATATATACGCAATTACCAACAAGCTCTCGAACATATTCACGCGCCTCTTCATAATCTTGTTCTCCGTATTCGGGCGTATCGATACCGATCAATCTTAATTTTTCATTTTTGCCATCAATAAGTATTTCGATTGTATCACCATCAACCACATTTATTACCTCATAACTGTCCAACTTCTCAGTCTTTTCATCTGTTAGATGGACATCTTCAAGATTACGGGCTATCCACCAATCTTTAACTTCAATTGCGATAAGCAACAAACCGATCAATATAATGACTTGGAACCACTCATTTTTAAAGGCTTTTAGGTAATTCATATCTAATTATATGCTAAATCGATTATTAATCAGAGATAAATTTGAACCACAAAGGCAGATCAGGCTAAGATCAGAGCCAGCAGATACTGTAACCTTATTTAACAAGAGCTCCCCGCGATATAGCCTGTCGACCAACAAAGCTGTAAACTATAGCCACCAGTAGGCCTATCGATATCAAGTAGATCTCCGATTATATAAAGCCCTGGTACGACCTTTGACTCCATGGTTCGAAGATCAACCTCATCAAGGGAGACTCCACCTGATGTCACTACAGCTTTATTAGTCCCCATTAGTCCAGATACTTTGATAGGTAGATTCTTAAGTGCGATAAGAAGTAATTTCCGATCCTCAGATCGCAGTTGATGCATAACTTGATGATCGTCTATTTTTAGTAAATCAAGAATCGGTTTTGCTAAGGCTTTTGGAACAAATTCTTTAAAAGCATTTTTTACTAGCTTGTTGTTGTTTTCATTTGCAAAAGAATTAAACTTGCTCTTTAGATCTTGTTCATTTTGATCTGCAAAGAGATCCAACTTGATGGTTGTATTACCTGAACCAATATTCTTGCCAACTAACTTACCCAGATTAAGAATTGCAGGACCGCTCAAGCCAAAGTGAGTAAATAGTACTTTCCCATGTCTGGTCTCAATACATTTATCACCTATATAGAGCGATATGCCGACATCCTTAAGACTAACTCCTTGTAGTGGCTTGATCCACTTGTCATCAGATCTAAGTGGCACTAGCGACATACCGTCAGTTTTAACTTCATGTCCTAAACTCTTTAGCAATTTGTACCCATCACCTGTAGAGCCTGTTTCAGGCCTTGAGAGGCCTCCAGTAGCGATAATACATGATTTACCTTGAAATACCCCTTTGGTCGAAGAGACTCGGAACTGTGGCTTCTTATCACGAGATATATCCAGAACACTACAATTTGAATTTATCTTCAGCTTAGGATTTGAGATATATCTCTTAAGAACATTAAATACAGACTTTGCACTATCAGTGGTTGGGAAAACCCTGTCATTGTCTTCGACTTTAGTAGGCATATTGAAGTTGTGGAAGAATTCAAGTGTATCGTTTACTGAGTATCGTGAAAAGATTGAGTAAAGCGCTTTTGGAGCATTAGGGTAACTGTCGATAAGATCTTTAATATCCGGCTTGTTGTTCGTTAAGTTACATCTTCCACCACCTGTGATCAGAAGCTTTTTACCTAGTTGATTGTTCTTCTCTAGAAGTAATACACTCTTGCCAAGCTCAGCAGCTCGCCCAGCAGCCATCATACCTGAAGCGCCTCCACCTATTACAATTACATCGTATACCATAATAGATTATACATCTGATAGCTGAAACATATGTCAGATAATATGCTAAAATCTGCTATTAGAAATAAAAATTAATTTGAAATTAAAATTCTATGGCAAATATAGATTTCCCAATGTCAAAATATATGGTTAACATGACTCATGTTGTACCAGCTTACTCGCAAGAGGATGAAAATATCATTAACACTGTAATAGATCTTAACGCTCACACGATTAACAAATACGAGAGATCACTCGAGACAGGCAACATGGTACTTGATAGAGTAGGTTACTCATCAATTGCGTATCCATGTGCTTACGGTGATATCCC
>JAHDCA010000101.1 GCA_020630115.1 Candidatus Dojkabacteria bacterium
TTCTTGTCATCTCATCTCCAGGGGCGCAACCAACAGCAGGTAAATCCTCACTTCCGAAGATTCCTGCTAGGCCATTGTATCTACCTCCACCAAAAAGTGCTTTTGGATTGTCAGGGTTGTTATCGAATACCTCAAATATCATTCCATCATAATAGTCAAAACCTCGGATAACATCAGGGGCAAATCTGAAGTAACCTTCAAAGCCAGCTTCGCTTAGGGTATTGAAAATAGACTCTAATTCTTTGAAGCCATCAGTTTCATTAAAGTTGCTAAGTTGCTCAAGACTTTGAGCGTTCATAAAATTGGTTACTTCATTAATCTTCTCCTCAGTTAGACCCAGAGTGTTTAATCTTTGTGAGAATTCATCTTTACTTAACTTCTCAAATTTATCCATAACTCTTACTACCTCTACTCGCGAGTCTTGCTCAATAGCGCAAATATCAAGGAGTGAATCGATTAATTTTCTATTGCTGACTTTGACTGTAAAACTGTCTTTTGGTGAATTGAACGCTAGCATTATCTTTATGGCGATTTCTAGAACTTCGATATCAGCTTGGATTGAGTCACTTCCGAAGATATCAAAATTCAACTGCCAGAACTCTCTATTTCTACCCTTTTGTGGTTTTTCATTTCTAACAAAATTTGCGATGGAGAAATATCTTATCGGTTTTGGGAGACTTTCGTAGTTACTACAAATCATTCTTGTAATACTAGGTGTCATCTCAGGCCTTATCGCCATCTCTCTGCCCGCTCGATCCTCAAATACTGTTAGCTCTACTCCACCTACATCCTCACCAGACTTTGCTCTATATAATTCGGCATTTTCAAAGATAGGTGTTAGATACTCTTGATAACCATATGACTGGAGAACTTTCCTCCATGTATCAAATATGTACTTCCTTACTTTGAATTCTTTTGGGTCCCAGTCGCTCGTCCCTTTGGGAGGTGCTGTTGAAATTTTTTGTTTCATAATAGTTGATTATAATTTAATTAAAAAGTGTTAGCAAAATTATTTGCCCAATTACAATGTTTAAAAATGTGTTTGAAATTTAGTCCAGCAAAGCTGGATGGAAGAAATGATAAATAGAGTTGAATCTAATTTTTGACACATTCCATTATACATTAAGCAGTAATATCTTGATTAAAAGTTTCGGAAATGTAACTTAATCGACTGAATTGATCAATTATGCGCTATAATAAACTATGATATTAACTACTCCGAGACCATATAGACATGAAGTAAAGCCACTAGAGATTGGTTTTTTTGGTAAATCATTTTATATCGAAAGAGGTCCTTTCGATTTCGAAGTCCTTTCACGTCATGAAGCAGGACATGAGGTTGTTGAAATGTTATTACCCAGTGTAAGTAATTATAATGTCTCTGTTGATCAAGTTATACAAGCTCGTTCAGGAGACTGTGTATTTGCGACGTTCCTTAATCTTCAATCAATATTGAGCGTATTAGATGCAAGTCTTGATACACAAGACAATCCTTTTCAAGGCGGTGTCATACCTACTAATGAAATTGATATTTTAAAGAGTCGTATGTCAGTAAATCCAGAATATAGTTACAGTCAAGTGGCAGCAGATTCGCCACTTACAAATTTAGACGCAGTGCAACTAATTCAATCTATTTATGGGAGGGGCATTGAGCAAAATGATATTGTTTACGCATCTGAAGTTAGAAACAAAGTTGGGCTAATAGATATTCTTGATTACTATGATAGTAAGGAATATGGAAGTACTTATCCCCGGGTGATATTTGTAGGGAAAAATAGGCATGCTACAGCTATAATACAAATTGGTTCTGGGTATATTTTGATAGATCCGTTTATGAATATGTTAAAGGTGCTAGAGATAAAGGAACTAGTTGATCAATTGGCCCCAATTATTGGAGATTCAACAAGCTTCTTCTTAGGTTTACGCAAATACTAAGTTTTATAGATTATCAATCCCTATGGATATGAGGTTTACCCTCTTCTCTTGCATTGTCTGACTGGTATACGAACACAGCTTTATCGGCGAACTCTTCAAGGTTATGTGCTCCAGTGTAAGACATCGCTGACTTGATTCCTCCTTTATACTGATTCATAACACTTACAAGTGATCCTTTACCTTGAACTTTCACTGCTACGCCTTCGGCTGTCTTGTTAGAATCGACATTATGTCTCTTCATATAGGCATCAGATGCTTGTCCTTGATATATAAAGTTGCCTTTTTCGTCTAGCTTTTCAGTTTCATCAGTACCTGCGAATGCTCCTCCCATCATTACGTATTTTGCTCCTGCAGCTAGTGCTTTTGCAGCATCGCCTGGTGATTTAATACCTCCGTCTGCTATTACTGGAATACCAGCAGCAACACATTCGAAAAGCCCAGATAAGGTTGGGAATCCTGTTCCAGCTATAACACGAGTGATGCAAACAGAACCTCCACCAACTCCAACTCTTGCTACGTCTACTCCAGCCTCTTTATAAGCAACAGCTAATTGGTAGTTGGAGATATTTCCTGCCACAACAGTCAACTTAGTCTTTGACTTAATTTTCTCAACCTGTTCAAGGATGGCTTTCATTCCGCCATGAGCAATATCTATAAGGATAGCTTTCGCACCGCTTGCTTCGAGTTCGATTGAATTTTCAAGAGCATCATTTAGGCCGATTGAGTAAACGGCATTGATATCTTCATCTGAGTAGGTTTTGGCTAGGTCTGTAAGGACTTTGATCTGGTTGTTTCGAGGTACAAATACTAGCCCGCCGTTTTGATGAAGTACTCTTCCAAAATTTTCTGAGAAGATTGTATCCATAGGAGCGTTAACAATAGGTGTTGTAAGCTCAAAAGGTCCAAAATTGGTACTAATGTCAACTTTTGAGCGAGATCTGATATCCGAAAGTTGTTGAAGTAAAACTACATCTCCGTAAGTTAATGAGGACTTTGTATGGATCGT
>JAHDCA010000102.1 GCA_020630115.1 Candidatus Dojkabacteria bacterium
TTTGTTGACTCTTTAATTTAAATTTTTTAAAAGAATTATGGCAAATAAGAAAGCAAAAACAAAATCTGATGACAACGTCATCGTACTGGACGTTGCACAAGTATTTCTTGCTGGACTAGTACTTCTAGTCGGTGCAATCATTACTGGTTCAATCTTCCTTACATATAATAACTTGAAAGAACAGATCGAGGATATCCAAAGTGCTCCTGCTGCAGCTGCTGCACCGGCTGCTGATACTTATCCGCAAGAACCAACTGGTCCTGTATTAGCTCAGACCTCATTGGATGATGATGACTATATCGGTAATCTAGATAATGCGAAATTTGCAATCGTCGAATTCAGTGACTACGAATGCCCTTTCTGTAAAAGATTTTATGATGATACACTTGCTCAACTGAAAGAAGAGTACGGTGATGATATGATATTTGCATATAGAGATTTACCATTATCATTCCACCCATTGGCACAGATTCAAGCTGAAGGTGCAGAGTGCGCTGGTGATCAAGGAAAGTATTATGAAATGCATGATGCGATATTTGATCAAGGTGGTAAGATGACTGCTGACCTTCTTAAAGCAGCTGCTGTTGATATCGGTTTAAATGCTGAGGAATTCAACGACTGTCTTGATACTGAGAAGCATGCAGAAGAGGTAAATGCTGATGCAGCTGATGCAGCATCAATTGGTATTAATGGTACTCCTGGATTTGTTGTTGGTACTGTTAATGAAGATGGTGAAGTTGATGGTGAGGTTGTAAGTGGTGCTTTACCATTTGCACAATTCCAAACAATCATCGAAGGATACCTATAAATTTACTTTCAAGGTATAAAGTTCTAAAATGGTTCTCGTAAGGGAACCATTTTTTATTACATTGATATGATCAGTTTTGTGTTAAAGTTTGAACCATCAAGACCAAGAATTAGCTTGGGGTTTGTAAGTGATCTGCATATCGAGTTGCTAGTTGGTGATTTTAGTGAAAGCTTAATCAGGGATTTCCCAAGGCTTGTTCATGAATTAGATGTAGAATTAAGCCCCTTTAGTTTTGAAAAGCAGTTGTTAGATAGTCAAGGTGATGTAACTCTGGTTCAAGATACATTAGAAGAGATATTTGGGTTATTGAAAGAGTTAAGAGAGATGTCCAATGAATACATCCAACAAGGCTTATTAAGTGAAACAGTTAGAGGTTATTCTTTCCCAGTTCTTGTTTTAAAGAAAGAGCAAAATACTGAAAGTGAAATTGAATTGCTTATGCAAAATCAATTTAAACCAATCAGTATACAGTTGGTAACTGATGGAAAAGCTTTACATGAGTACTCTTTAAAGTAGCTGACTGTGGAATTTTGATGACTTGAAGTTGGTTATGATCTCCCCAGCACTATTTACAACGTACTTAATATTATTCTCAGTTATTATCTCAACTGTCTCTTGCTTGCCATCTACTTGAAGTTGGTATTCGCCAGGATCTGATTCAATAGTATAAAGTTTGTCATTAATATAGAAATTGATAACAGTAGTATTAAGATCCTCTATTGCTTGGTCTAAATCAAACTCCTGTGAATCTTGATTATAAGAAAGGTCGTACCAAGCTTTTAAATCCAACGATGAGTCAATATCATAGTATGGCATGTCCGATCTTAACTTATTAGAAAGGATTGAGAGATTTTTGGTGCCAGACTGTTGAAATTCAGAAAATGTTACTATATTAAACTGTTCCTGAGATAATTCTTTTGCATGATCGCTTGTATCGCCTTCGCTTAGTTCAATCTTCTTTCCATCTAAGATTGACCATAAAAACTCTTCAGAACTACTGGATCTGTTATACAAGGCAATAGCACCTTGGAATTCGTATCCACTATCTCCAAATTCAAGAGTAGAAGTTTCATTGGTGGAACTACTTGTTATATCTCTATTATAAATTATCCCTGTTGAGCAGCTTAAGCACATCGTGACAAGTATATTTTTACCGTCATGGGTATCATTTATAACTGGGGTCCATGTTAGTACAGAGTAGGGGTAAAATCTTGAACTCGTCTCTGTTGTATGAACAATTCCTAATGTCTCAGGGTGATAAACTTCTGATGCTTGTTCGATGGAATATACTTTTGGAGAAACGCTTGCAGAGAAGCCCTCAACTCCACGTCCCTTATCTTCAAATCTATCTGTATCAAGTTTCGAAAAGTCATAACTACGTAGATAATTTGAGTTTGAATTATCAAAGTCGCTAATCTGCCTATATAGGGCAATAACGAAAATCAATGCAATTGAAAGGACGACTATATGAATCTTTTTCATTAAAGCTTAGATTCAATAATTGAAATAAAATTTTCAGTTGGCTGGGCGCCTTTTATAGGTGTTCCATTGTACAATCTGCCTTGCTCATCAATATTAGCTATCATAAATGATGGAGTACTGATAAGGTTGTATGCAATAGCTTCACTTTGGTCAGTCTTGATCTCATCTAAAGTATCCTTGTTTGAGAAACATTCATTAAAGTTAAAATCATCAGGCGTGTTGTTGATTCCATAATTAACCAGCCACTCGTCAGTAACATAAAGTGTATTATCAAAAATTTCATCAGCAAATTTGTAATAATCTTGGCTAGAATTTGTACCTGTGAATATGCATTCAGCTGTTACAGCCATGTCTAGTGCATTATCATGAGATGCCAAAGGTAGTTCTTTCTGGATATAAGCAACTTTGTCGTTTGAAATGTACTGGTCTTTCAAGACACTCAAAGTGTTTTGATGAAATCGCTGGCAAAAAGGGCATTGAAAATCACTAAATTTAACAATAACAACATTCACTTTAGCCAAATCGCCTATGATAGGTTCATTTATAATAGAAATAGCAAGTATTTCTTCATTTACTTCTTGTTTGTCCAATTCAGAATCTTGTGTTGGGAGAGTATCTTCTGCCGATGTAT
>JAHDCA010000103.1 GCA_020630115.1 Candidatus Dojkabacteria bacterium
CAGATTGCTACCTGCTGAAAGTGTAATTGAGCCTATGTTAGATGCGATATCTTGTGCGTGTGGTATTACTTGCTCAACTAGATTTTCAAAGCTGAGCCTCTCCTGAATTGCTAGATCAAAGTTTGAATTTATGTATGAGTAGAATTCACTGTTGGAATAATCGTACTCATTTAGATATTGTGCTAGAGAGATACTTTGCTCAACTAGTAAGTTCAGTAAAAAACTTAGGACAACGAGTGAGGGTAACAAGATGCTTAGAACGATAATGATTACACTCAGAGATTCTCTACCATTTGTTTTCTTAAACAACCAAAAATAAGCAGGTCTAAGCATTATGCTGATTACCAATGCTATCATTATTAATCCGACGTAGCTTTTGAGGAAAAAGAATCCGCTAATGATTGCAATAATCATTATATAGTTAAGGAAATTTTTATCTTTATGTGTTATCTTCATATGCTATTTTAGCAAAAAAAATATATTTCGCATCATTGTAGATTTGGAAGCTAAAAAAACAAACAAAAGTCAATTCCAAGATATCACTTCACTTATTAAAATTTTCTTAGAGAGAAAGTACTTCCCAATTATCTTTTTCATCATAGCCCTTGCCTGCCTTTCTAATTATCTAACATTAGAGATACCTAAACTAACTGGTTGGGCTATAGAAGAGTTTGTTGCAAATACTTATAGCGAGGATGAAGTGTATTCTAAGTATCTGAGATATGGCGGGGGAATACTTATACTGGCTTTAACCCAGTATCTCTTATCGTCAATCTTATCTGAGAAGTTTGCTTATGACTTGAGAGCAAGAATTGTACAAAAGATCTCTAAACAGAATTTCCAATACATTCAAAAACAATCATCTTCCAAACTTTTAACTCATATAACTTCTGATGTCGATGCTGTCAAAGGACTTATCTCGCAAGGCTTAGTTATAGTTTTTTCAGCTGCAATACTTCTCACAGGTTCTGCCTACAACCTTTTTAATATTAATGCCAAACTGTCTTTTGCAGTTATATTGGTAATCCCATTCTTACTTGGGGTTTTTGCGGTGATCTTTTCTAGAATCTCAAAGTACTTCAAGCAAAGTCAAGAAGTTATAGATGAACTTAATCAAGTAATTAATGAAACGATAGTCGGTGCTCCTCTGGTTAGGGTCCTTAATAGTTCAAGATTTGAAGTTAGAAAGTTTAAAAGTCTTGCAATAAGGTCAAAAGAGATTGGTTTGAATATTGTACTGGGTTTTGCAGCTCTTGTTCCTTCGATCACATTAGTTCTAAATATAGCTTATTTGATAATCATTACTTACGGGGGGATAAGAGTAATTGATTCACAGATGTCTTTTGGAGATCTAACAACTTTCTTTGGATATATAGCGACTTTCCTTTTCCCAATACTTTCGATCGGTTTTTTGGGTTCTATATTTACCAGAGCGTTTGAGTCTTATAAGAGAATAAAAGAAATACTTGATTATGAAAGTCCACAGCAGAATTACTCTGAAAAAGATATAGCTGATGGATTGCTCAAGGTTGAAGGTTTATCTATTGCTTATGATGGGAAAGATGCTCTGAAAGATATATCATTTGAAGTTAGGCCGAATACTAAAACTGCAATCATAGGACCAACAGCTGCAGGAAAGACTCAGCTTCTTTATGCAATCTCAAATCTGACTACGCCTGATAAGGGCTTGTTGACTATTGATGGTATTGAGGTAAATAAGATTAGAACAGAAGAACTTTATAAACATATGGCTATAGTCTTCCAAGATAGTGTCATCTTTAATTCGAGTCTAAGGGAAAATATTACGTTAGGCGATAGTTCAATATCAGAAGAAACGATTGATAAAGCTTTAAGGACTTCCCAGATGTATGATTTTGTTGATTCGTTAGAAGAAGGTTTGGATACTTTGATCTCTGAAAGAGGTACATCTCTTTCTGGAGGGCAAAAGCAAAGGCTTACACTTGCTAGAGCACTTGTAAGAGAGCCTAAACTGCTTCTTTTAGATGACTTCACAGCAAGAGTTGATATAGGAACGGAGAAGAAAATATTTGCAAACCTAACTGAAAACTATCCAAGCATAACAATTATCTCAGTGACTCAAAAGATAAGTTCAGTTAAGGATTACGAAAATATCATCCTTCTTATGGAAGGGGAGATGATTGCACAAGGAACTCATGATGAATTATTAAGTGGTTCATTAGAATACAAGCAGATATTTAATTCTCAAAGAAGCTTTAATGAGTAACACAAAAGAATCAACATACGATATACGGGATTTGAGCAGCAAGACAATTAGTTTCATTGAATTTATTCGGCTACTAATAAAATTGATTAAACCGTACAAATTGTATTTTTGGATCTCAATCATATTTGTTCTGATTAACTCTGCTATAGCGATAGTCAGTCCAGAATTGTTAGGGAACTTAACTGATGATTATGTCCTGGTTGGTGATAAAGAGGGTCTTATAAGGTCTTCAGGTGTACTCCTGGCCCTGTACTTAACTTCGTTTGTAGCTCACTACTTACAAATCCGTTTTATGGGTATTGTAGGTCAAAATGTTATCTTGGATATAAGAAACCAAATCTTTGATAAGGTTCAATATCTGCCAAAGAGGTTCTTCTCCCAGAACAAGTCTGGGGATCTAATCTCTAGGATCAATAATGATACTGATAAGGTTAGTCAGGCATTAATTATTATTACGGATAATAGGGCAGCTTTTTATAACTGTAGTTATTGGTTTTAAAAAGCTTAGACTTAATAA
>JAHDCA010000012.1 GCA_020630115.1 Candidatus Dojkabacteria bacterium
TGATTGAGATGTCGGTTGGTGTTGAGTTAGTGTTTACAACATTGACTGTGATAACCTGCTCGATATTGTTTGCCCCATCATTATGAGTAACACAAACTGTGTAACTACTTTGCGTTGCATAGTCAATTAAGAATCTATTTTCAAGCAAGTTGCCTGAAGTTATCTGGAAATGCATGTTATCAGAGTATGGTAAGAAACAACCTATCGAGTAAGTTCCGATACTATCTTCCCCATCATCAACAACAGATAAGATACCAACGAGGGTATTTGCTGCTGCTGCATCCAATATTGACGTATTAGAAATATTTAGAGCAGTTTGAGGGTTGTTAATATCAACTACGTTAACTGTTATAGCTTCTTCGTAAATATTTGAAGCTGAATCGGTAGCTCTTACTCTAACTGAGTATGATGATTGCGTCTCGTAATCAGCTGTCGAGTTGAAAATCAATTCGTCTGAAGCATTGATTGTGAACATTGCATTATCAGTATCCCCAAAACCACTAACTATACTTAGAGCGTGTGTTTCAAATGTCGCATCAAGATCAGTAACTGTTAATGTACCAACTGTTGTTGGTCCTGCAATATTCTCAATTACTGTATTTGCCGTTAATGTAATGTCAGTTGGGATTTCGTTGAAGTAGTTCCAGAAATTTGTATCTGTTTGACCTATTAGTCCATCACCTGTGTGATAATAATTATGGTCATCAGCTAAAAATTCTCCTGTATTCCAGATTCCCGCTGTATCTGCTAATGCTTCGCTAGTTTGTCCTGCTGATCCCCACTGTACAAATGAAAGTAGATCAGTGCTTGAAGTTGTCATCGAGCTTGAAAAAAGTGCTGATGAGTCAGGTGAGTATGTGAGTGGTACTGATGGTGTGAAAATAAATTCTTCTCCAGGGTTTAAGATAAAGCTTGATGTTGTTAATGGCTCATTGTTACTGTTTGAAACGAAGTAAAATCCGTTAACATCAACTAAGTCTCCACCAAAATTTTCAATTACAACAGTATTGCTATATGTGTCGATTGAAGAAATGTAAGGTCTTGCCACTGAATCAAAAACATTTATTGTAAAATCCTGCTCAATAGTTCCCCCATTACCATCATCTGCTAGGATACAGATCTCGTAATTATTATCTAAATCAGAGTCAATAGGCAACTCATAATCAAGGATTGGTCCGATCAACTCATTGTTATTGAAGTTGTCGATAGAGAATAAAAAGTCATCTGCCGCTGGAGTTGAGCAGAAAAGCCCTACAAAGTGCAGATCTCCTATATCTGGATCAGTGATCGTAAAGTTAATTTCTCCTGTAATATCTCCTTCTTCTATAACTGAAGTGGAGATATTTATTGCAGTAGGTGCAGAGTTTGCATAAGCCTGTGAAGAAAGATCTCCCTGGCTATATACAAATACTACCCCCAGCACAATAAGTGTTAGCGAGAAAATCGCTAAGCTTGTGTTTTGTTTTCCTTTAGAAAACAATTTGTTTAAAAATTGCATTGCAGCAGCAAAATAAATTTATCTATTCTAGTTAATAGATTTAATGATTGGAAGTCAAGGTCTCGGAGTTTTGTGTTGGGATTGTTTGCGGGCTTATAGTATAATGGGTGTGAGTAGCAAAGAAAGAGTTCCAGATTCGGCGGGGTCAACTAGTGCTGCAATTGGTGCTAGTTTTTTACTCTTTAAAATTTTTGGAAACTTTTATAATGAGAAACCTTTCTTAGAGAATCCCATTCTTTTGTTACCAGTGTTGTATTCATTGACTGATCTAACTGTTGAAATGAGTGGTGTTGAAAGTGAATTTGGTCGAGCTACTTTAGCAACTAGTGCTGTTATCTTAGCTGGGTACTTTCTTGATAATACACAACAGGATTCACTTTATTTAGCTTCAAAACCATTAATTTATTTTGCAGTTGGATTACAAGCTTTTGGGACATTGAAGTATAGTGGTATAAGAAGCTATTTTAGAGATGACTAAAATCCCCTACCAGCACCGCCGCCCCCGGACATTCCGCCTCCAAAACCACCAAAGCCTCCACTTGAGCCACCTGATCCTCCGCCCCATGATGAACCCCAGGGAGTTTTGGGGAAGATTTTGTCTGAATTTTTATGGGAATTTAATTGATTTGCTTGCTTAGCTAAATATGACTTGAACGGATCATGGGTACCTAGCCACGAGAGAAGTGCATCAAGTATAATTCCTACACCAAGACCAATTAGTAGAGAACTCCAGCCAAACGAGATTAGGATGGCAATTATTGAGCCGATGATTCCTCCAAGCCAGACACTTTTTGATCTTGCGATACTTAGGAGAATTTCCCAGATGAAAATCCCGATGAATATTATGATAAAGAAGCCTGCGACAAACCAGTCACCTATGTTTTGAAATGTTGATTGACTTATCAGAGGTTCATCTTCTGCACTGTACTCATTATAGCTCTCGTTGATTAGGGCGTTGGTGAGTGAGTCGATTGCTTGGTCGTAATTGTCGTTTTTAAGTTCCTCTATAGCGTAATCATCAATTAATTTACCAACTTTCGAATCGTTCAATGCACCTTCAAGTCCGTAACCCACTTCGATCCAGATTTCCCTTTTCTCTTTGGAAACTAGTATTAATAAACCGTTGTCATTTTTTTCGTTGCCGATCTTCCATTGCTCAAATAGTTCTGTAGCGTATAGATTTTGATCATTGTAGCTTCCGTAATTGTCAGTAGTTACTATCACTATCTCGTTAGTGGTATCTTCCCTGTTAGCCTCGAGCTTGAGCTCTAATGACTCATCGATACTCAATATCCCTTCAAAATCATTAACAAAACCTAAAGGTTTTGGAATATCTTCTTGAGCTATGGTGATCTTAGTCGTAGCAAAGAAAATCCATATTGATAAAAATACAAAAAGGAGTGCTTTAAGCACTCCTTTTAAGTTTGTATGTATGTCAATCTTATTCATCAGTTAGGTCAACTACTGGTGCTACCTCTGCTCCTTCTGCTGATTCAAATAGGTCTTTCTTATCAAAATTCATCATTCCTGCGATTACACTTGTTGGGAAAGTCCTGACTTTCTTGTTGAACGCTGTGACCTGCTCATTATATCTACCTCGTTCTGTAGAGATCCTGTTTTCAGTTCCCGCTAACTCATCCATCAAAGCAAGTGCTGTTGTGTTACTTTGTAGAGTTGGGTAGTTCTCCATGATAACTAAGAGTCTTCCCAGTGATGATTCGACTTGTCCTGCTGCCTCAAGTTTCTCAGGTGTTCCTGACTGAGCTCCTGAGTAACCTTTTCTTGCCTCAGCAATTGCTAGAAAGATATCTTCTTCCTGATCCATTACACCTTCAACTGTGTTAACAAGGTTTGGGATGAGGTCAAATCTTCTCTGAAGTTGTGTCTCAACTTGTGCTTGAGCTTGAGATACATTTTCGTCTAAGTTAACTAGTTGGTTATATTGTCCAATTAGCCACATTCCTAAAAATGCTACTACCCCAAGGAGTCCTGCGACTACTATTATTGCTGTTCTTTTCATTGAAATTTTATTGAAGTTAATTACTGAGTTTGTGAGCAAAGCATTTTGCGATGCTCACATTATTAAATCTTTAGCTTGCTGGCACTATTGGTGGAGGTGTAGGGTTTGGATTGCTTGGTATCGTAGGAGGTACCTTTGCCTCTTCATTGCTAATAGGATCATCAACTCTAGTTGGTTCGGGCATGGTTGGAGCTACTGGGTTGATAGTTGGTGGTGTAGCTGTGTTAACAGCTTGTGGTGCGTTGGCGTTAACTGGCTGTTGCGGTGTTGACGGTTGTACTGGAGGTGACATCGGGTTTTGTGGTTGTGGAGTTGTTGCAGCTTGAGGCATTACAGGTTGAGTCGTTGGCGGGTTAATTGGTTGTGGTGGTATTGACGGGTTAGGTGTTGGTTGGTGTGCTGGCTGTCCCATCATGTTAGGAGCTTGAGGTGGTTGTGGTTGTGCAGTTGTAGTTTGTGTCATTGGTGGTGTTTGTGTTGCTTGCCCTATCTGAGGTTGTTGTTGCATAGCATGAGGATTAGCTTGTGGCATTGTTGGTGCTCCACCCATCTGTTGTTGCTGTTGCATCTGCTCTTGTTGTGCAAAAGCTTGTTGGATATGATCAGGGATTGATAAATCTGGCTCTGGCGCATTATCAGGTAAATCATTTAAGAACTTCTCTGCAACCCATGCTAGAAAATCCTCTCTGTCGAAGTTGTTCTGCATTGTTTGCTGGAAAGCTTGCATCTCTTGTTCGCTCTCTGGCATTTTCACCCCTTTAGAAGTCAAATACTCAAGCGAAAGCTGTTGTAGAAATTGCATTACCCTATTACGCTCTGGCTCAGGCCAGTCTTTAAAATTCCAAACATCTTTTCCAAAATGCCTAATTAGTACTTCATCAAGTGCTGTAATCTGCATATCTTTTAATTACAAAAATTTATCTATGCTCTATGTTAGCATAAATTTGTTCTTGATGAATTTATAATATTGATAGATACAAATTTCTTGAATCTAAGGGCAAACAATACTTACTAGATCACCATTCGGATCTTCAATGTACACATTTGTTGCATCTGGATTAAATAAATCAGAAAAGTTGAACCCATCAACATGGTAAGTTGTAGTTCCAGAGATTGTTTGCTTATGCCAATTGATACACTCTTCATCAGGTTGAGACAAGAATAAAAGGTCAGATGCATTGGTGGCTTCTAATGCTATTGCAGTCAGTAGTGCGCAGGGCAAAAGTACATTTAAACTCAAATTAATTACCTTTTTATGAAACGGAACTTTTACCTCAGGAAGCCCCAAAGGGTATAGAGTCAATGGTTTAGTCTCATCTATTTGAGCTTTGTGAGGAGTTGATAAAGTAACACTATCACGTATATCTTGATGTCTCTGATCACGAATAGCTTTTCGAGTATTTAGAGTTGCTAGCCAATTCTCGTGAGATAGATACCTAATCATATTGATAACCCATCTATGAGGTGTCCTTTTTAGAGGATGTAAATCAACATCCTCTGTATGATGTGAACCCTGACGTCTTTCTCCATCGAATATAATTGTTTTATTCCCCATAACATATTATAACCTATAGCTATCTGTTTTTGCAATGGTATAATACCATCATGAAATTTAACAACATCAAATACCAACTAGCACCAATGGAAGATGTGACCGATACGGTTTTTCGACGGATCGTTATGTCTTGTGGAGTGCCTGATGTCCATTACACTGAGTTTACCTCTGTTGAGGGAATGTTTAGCCCAGGGAGTTTCGCTGTGACTCAGAGGCTTGTATATGATGAGAGTGAGAAGCAGATTCCTCTGATCGCACAGATTTGGGGTAAGACGCCAGATAAGTACTCGATGGCTGTTGAGAAATTGATCGATATGGGTTTTGATGGTGTTGATCTTAATTTTGGCTGTCCTGTTGCAAAGATTACTAAGCAAGGGTGTTGTAGTGCATTGATTAATGATTTTGAGAAAGTTGATGAGATTTTGACTAAAGTCTTAAAGGCTGCTGATGGTAAGATACCAGTAAGTGTTAAGACAAGATGTGGATTTGATAGTTGGAAGACTCAGGAATGGATGGAATTCTTGATGAAGTACCCTATCTGGCAATTGACTTTGCATGGGCGCATAGCTAAGGATATGAGTAAACACCCAGCTGATTGGAGCAAGATCGCGCAGGCTGTTGAGATTCGTGATCGACTTGCACCTGATATGAAGATTATCGGTAATGGTGATATTAAGTCACTTAATCAAGCCGATGAATATATTGAGAAGTACGGGGTGGATGGAGTTATGATCGGTAGAGGAATCTTCGAGAATGTATGGTTGTTCGATCGTGACATAGATCCAGCTAATGTAGCGAAGGAGGATTGGATTAGGAAATTTCTAGAGCATGCAGAGCTTTTTAAATTTACTTGGGAAGACCGTAAAAATTTTGCAATCCTTAAAAAGTTCGCTAAAGTCTATATCCGTAACTTCAAAGGTAGTTCTGAGATCCGCGAAGCAGTTTATAACTGCAAAGATATTGACTCAATGATTAGCGTCTTGAGAACGCATATTGATTAATATTCCTATCATTAAGAAGATAATGAATGAAATTGCTGTGAATGCGACTTCCGTGTTAGTAAATGATGAAATCGATACTATCTCGAATTCTTTATCTTGGTATTTCACAAATGGCCAGAGCACCCTAGCTGAGGCTATAAGTACGCCGAATATGAATGCCATGAATTTGTTCTTATAGTTAGCAAGCAAGAATTTTATGATCTTAACAATTATTATTGCTCCAACCCCTACTCCGATCGAGAAGATTGTAAGATTTGTGAGGATTTCGCCGTCAAAATTCCCTGAGGTTATTTCCGAGATTGACTCGACGATATAGAAGTAGACGCCCAGTGCAAGTAGTATAAATGAGCCACTAACACCTGGTAATATAAGGCCCGAGATCGCTAATGTTCCAGACCCAAAAAGCATCAGCATTGAAGGATCGCTAGAACTTCCACTTGAGAACCCAAATAGTACGAAACATGCAATAGCCGTGAATATAGCGAATGCCCAATCACTAAAAGATTTCATGGATCTGTACGGGATAATTAAAGTTGCAAATACTAATCCAAGAAGTGCCGCAAATAGGTATTGGGGGTATTCATGTTCAACCCAAACTATCAGTCTGGAAGCTAGGATAATACAGCCGAACATCCCTCCAAGAAGAGGTATGATGAATTTCCAAGGAAGATTTTTTATCTCATCGAAAGTGGCTTTTATATCTCGATTTACCAAAAAATCTTTGACTATCTCAACTCCTTTATCCATTAATCCGATTAACTTCTCATAAATGCCAAAGCTTAATGCTATTGTACTTCCGCTTATTCCTGGGATTAGCTCTGCTAAACCAATAAAAAATCCGTGAATTATTGTTTTCATAATGATCAATTTTACTTGATATGTATTACTAAGACTAGCTTTAAAAAGTTTATCCAGGAGTTTACTTCTCGATACTAACCCCATGCTTCTTCTCACTCCACTTAGTAACAAACCTTGAAGAGATGATTGAAGCTATAAAGATGGCTATACCGATATATGTGTATATCGGATCGATTGTGATGTTTTCATAATCTTCGATGTTTTGGATACTCGTACCGATACTTACAAAAGCTATCGTTCCTGTGATAGTACCTAGCGCACTCCCACTGATGAAGCTTAATGGTGGGACTTTCATCGCTCCGGCAATATAGCTGATTATATCGAAAGGTAAACCACCCATCCTTGCTATGAACGTAGCTATCATCGGTTTTTGTGCTATAAACTTCCTGATACCTGCTACTTCTGAAGGGTTGTTCTGATCTGAGTCACTTGCAAAGACAAATCTACCAAGCCCATATCCTGTTAGTGCTGACAGATTTGATCCGATTACTGTTAAGATTACACCTTGGATGAAGCCATACACCGAACCTGAGATAACAGTTAGTAGTATTGCAGGGAATGGTACAAATGACTTGAGGATATAGATGAAAATAAAGAGTAACCTGCCCATATCGCTCCTAAAGATCTTTGCCAACTCCTCCACTATCCTCGCTTGATCGTAATTATAAGTATGAAGTGTGCGAAGGATCACATATGCCATGAAAGTCCATACGATTGCCGTGATTATCCTTGAAGAATTGTATTTTAAGAAACCTGTGAGGTATTTTTTGTAGTTGGTTTTGAAAAGATTTAGGTACTTGCCTTGAATCGAGGTGATTGCAGAGAAATGAGTTGGGTAAGGAGCCATGAAGTTTGATATCTTTCTGATTGAGATCTTTTGGTTAATCATTAGAGTAAAGAAGTTCACCAAATGCTCTGAAGAAGGGCCTATCAAGCTTGCTTTATTTATCTTACCCGTAATCATGTTGACATTGAGTATTGCTTTTGAGATTTTGTCACCTTCAATAATTGCTCTTTCGGAAGTACTTAGATCTAGCAGGATATCTTCAGTGAAGTCATTTGCGATAGCCTCTCCAACCGAAGCAATTGTTGGATCTGAAAATGTAACTGCAGGGAGTGCTGTCTTCTTATAACTAACCAATGGCATTAAAAATTTCTTAACTAGGAATCTCCCTTGGTTATTGGCTAGGTGGGTGAATTTTGGAAGTGGTATGACATCACCTATTGCAAAGATGTTCCAGTTTGTAGTTCTGAAATTGCTATCGACTTGGATGCCTGATTTCTTTACTTCGATGTTCGCCTGTTCAAGGTTTAGATTTGTATTTGGTTTTCTTCCAATTGCTTGAAGTATGAACTCTGGCTTGGGATCGGTCGTAACAACTTCACCTTCATTATTGATAAACGTAATATCTTCTTTGTTTACTTTGATTTCACCTAGATGCTCAATAACTTCTACCCCATTATCTTTCAATGTCTTTATAACTTTATGAGCGAACTCTCTTGGTTCTCGTGAAAGGACATGATCTCTTGTTGCTAGTGTGACTTTAACTCCGTATCTCGAAAATGCGGTAGCCATCTCAACTCCGATTGGGCCTCCTCCGATGATAGTTAAGTCTTTGGGTAATTGTTTGAGAGAAAAAACTGTTTCGTTGTCTAAAATCTTTGAATTTGGATAGTTCTCAATCTCAAATCTTCTTGCACTACTGCCCGTTGAAATTACTGCCTTTTTGAATTTGACATGATAGGGCTTGGAATTGTCATTTGGTGTTATCTTAATTGTGTCTGTTGATGTGAAATTTGCTCGCCCAAGTGTGTAGTTAACCTTGTAATCTTCTAGGATCTTGTCATCATGCTCTAATGTATCTTTGACTTGAGCCTTGATTTGGGGGAATGGATTTGGACTGTTTTTCGGGTCTTTAGATAGTTGTAAAAATTTTTTACTAGGTACACAACCGTAGTGAGTACACTCTCCACCGATATTCTCTGAAACTAATAGATGATTTTTACCTAATGCTCCAAGTCCTGCTGCAACTGTAAGTCCTCCTGATCCTGCGCCAATTATTATGTAATCGTATGTCTTCATGTATTGGATAGATTTTAACAGATATATTACTTAGCGTTGTAGTTTGCTTAACGACTTGGTGTTTTCAATTAATTTTTTGGTACTAATATCCGCACTCGCTAGTTTAGTTTTTGTAATTCGTATAGCTTTCTGAATTTCCCCTCTTTGATTTTACTTAAAGAGCCAAAAGTCCCATCTTCAACGATCTGACCATCTTCTAAGTAGATGATTCGATCAACATCTTTGATTGTAGCAAATCTATGAGCTATCACAATTGTGGTTCTATCTTTACGAAGATTTTCAAAAGCTGTCTTAACTTGGTCTTCGGTTTTGGCATCAAGGCTCGATGTTGCTTCATCAAAGATCACGATCGGTGGATTCTCAATTAGAACTCTAGCTATTGCGATTCTCTGCTTTTGCCCACCAGATAGTTTGATTCCCCTCTCTCCTACTATTGTATTAAAGCCATCTGTAGTTGATTGAATGAATTTATAAATTTTCGCTTTTTTACAGGCTTTAATGATTTCTGTTTTCATAGCTTTTGGATTTGCGTACTTAAGATTGTACATAATACTTCGGTTGAAAAGTACAGGATCTTGTGGAACTAACCCGATCTTCTTTCTAAGATCTTTAGTTAAGACTTGAGTTATATCGGTATCTGAAATTTTAATTAATCCAGAGTTAATGTCATAAAATCTAAAGAGCAACTTAACTAATGTTGACTTACCTCCTCCAGAATCACCAACTATTGCAATAGAAGTATTCTCTTTTATATCTAGGTTGAAATCTTTAAAGACCATTGGAAGACTATCTTCATATCGAAAAGATAGATCTTTGATTGAAATATTGGGAGTGAATCGCTTTGGGAAATTCTTTGGGGTTGCTGGCTCTTTGATTACTTGATCTTCATGCAAATGGTCGACGAACATTTTGAATTGAGGGTAAGCTCTAACAATTCTTCTAACTTGGCTATTGAATAATCTTTTGATGACATTGAGACGCTCGAAGAATGAATAAGTGATCAATATCGCCCCTGCGGTAATAGTCCCTGCAACATAGTCAAGGTATAAGAAATACCCAAGTATTAGTAATGTCGGAGCTTCTACCAAAGTCTTTGAAACACCAATCGCTGTATAGGAATGATGAACCTTTCGCCACGCTTTGTAGTATTTATCGAGTGGTTTAGTAATATCTTTAAGTTCAAAGTTCTCAGAGGTGAAGATCTTAACATTTTCTATTGATGTTAGTGTATCAACAATCTTACCTGACCACTCGTTGGATATCTCGAGTCCTTTCTTAACTAATCTGATATTGACTTTTAGTATTAAATTTTGAATTACAAAGTATATGATTACATTTAGGCCCATTATGATCAGGTACTTTGTAGAGATAGTATTCATGATTTGAAAAATCATAAACGATTGTATTACTGTCGCTACTGTTTGTGCTAAGAAATTATCAAATATTGTTAAATAAGCCCCTTCTCCTTTGGTGATTATGGCAATAAGTTTGCCTGTAATTTTATTTGTATGATATCGATAGTTTAACCTGAGAGTGTGTTTGAAGAAATCGTTAACAGATTCTACTTGTATTTTCATACGAACCTTATACAAAAACTCATTACCTATAGCACCAAGTATTCCATAACTAACAAAATAGATGGATGATTTGATAAATAGTTCTAAGGAATTATCTGGATTGCCTTCTATTAATTGATCAAGACCATCAGCAAATGTTGTGATCCATTTAATAGTTAAGACGGAACTTGCAGATGCGAAGACGAGAAAGGCAATAAAGGGAAATTTGTATCTATATATTTTTGAGAAAAGGTATATAAGTGTCTGTTTCACTTGATTATATTACTACAAAGTGTGAAAAATAGCAAACTAAGTTTGACGCCCTTGACAACTTTAACTCTCTATCCTAAACTTACATAATGAACGTAACAAGTTTCAATACAATTAGTTCTGACTTTGATGAGACAACGGGTATGCATTCCAAAGGTGTTAGTGTAGGAGTTGACCTTAATCAGAAGCTTGCTCCTAGGCCTAACTCGACTTTCTTTATGAAGTTTGAGGGGGATGCTATGAATGGTGCTGGAATTAACGATGGTGACGTACTTGTTGTTGATAGGTCTCTCTCCCCTCGTAAAGGAAGGTTGATTGTTGCGAAATTGGATGGGCAAATGATAGTTCGGCAGATCGATTATAGTCGAGGAATGACAATTCTTAACTCTCCTGATCCAGATATTAAAAGTATGAAAGTAGATGATGAGTCAAAGTTTGAGCTTTTTGGTGTGGTAACTTTTACGATTAGTAGTCGTACTTAATTTTTAATGACTTGATAGAGATGGCATTTGGCTTGATAGATTGTAATAACTTCTTTGTGTCTTGTGAAAGGGTCTTTGATGCCTCTTTGAGAGATGTACCTACTTGCGTACTCTCTAATAATGATGGTTGTGTAATAGCTCGTTCAGATGAAGTGAAAGCTTTGGGTATACCGATGGGAGCTCCTTATCATAAGTATAAAGATGTATTTGATAAAAATAATGTTGTAATAAGGTCATGCAATTTCCATCTTTATAAAGACATGTCCAAGAGGGTTATGAATTGTATGAAAGATATGTTCAAAGATATTGAGGTTTACTCGGTTGATGAGGCGTTTATAGAGATTGAAGACTCACTAGCTACTAATGAATTAGCACAAAAAGTCCAAGATCGTATATATAAAGAAATAGGCCTGCCGGTTGGTGTTGGTTTTGGAAGGACTAAAACTCTCGCTAAGATATCTTCCCATCTTAGTAAGAAAGTCCTTCTAAAACCAACCTCACTCTGTGGGCTTACGCCTTCTAAGATAGATCGATATCTAAAGATGGTTAAGGTTGGTGATGTTTGGGGAGTTGGTCGCAAGATGACCGGTAAGATGAATATTATCGGGATTAAATCAGCATATGACTTAGTTAAGTATGATAGTAATATTATTCGTAAGAAATTTAGTGTAAATGGACTGAAAACACAGCTTGAGCTTAAAGGCACACAGTGTTTGAAGTTAGAAGAGTTCCAGCCAATACAGAAGATGCTTGCTAGTACTCGTAGTTTTGGTCAATATGTTGAAGATAAAGATGAAATTCTTGAGTCAATCATTTGGCATATAGAGAGCGCTTGTAGAAGGATGAGAGCCCAAGGTATTGTATCAAAAAATATGAGTTACTTCTTTCGCACTAACCCTTTCAATAGTGAGAGAAAGTTCTTAAAGATTGAGAGGAAAATCTACCTTGATCAGTATTCAGCTAATCCTACTGATTTTATAAACGCTGTATCCAAAGATCTCGATCTTTGCTTTATTAAGAACAAATATAAGAAGTCCGGAATCATAATGAACCAAATTCTACCTCTAGATAGCCTTCAGCATGGTCTGATGGGGAGTCTAACTGATAAGAGAAAAGATGGTCTTCTTCAATCAATTGATAGCATAATCAATCGTTACGGTAAGTCGAGTATCTTTCTAGCAGGACAAGGTCTTAAGAGAAATTGGCGGGTAAAGAGTGATATGGTATCTCCCAGATATACTACTAGCTGGGATGAGTTAGTCAGTGTTTTTTAATTGCTTTCGAGATGTGAGAAGTTAATAAATAAAAAATTCCTCACTCCCCCTCATAGAGATTTTATTACTCTCCCCAAAACTCACCACCAGGTAAATTGTGATTTGCAAAAGAGAACCACATTGTGAAATAGTTTGGGTACTCATTTCCATCTTGGTCAGTTATTCTTACAATTGAATTTTCACTATAAGTAGCAGTCAATAATGTGCCATCGGTAAGTTCCAGTTCTGCACTATTATTTAGCTCCCTGAGCTGAGCTAGGTGGAAGGCAACTGGGATATCGCCAACTATTGAAGCGACAAAGATCTCCTTGAGCTCAAACGTTCTATCTTTGTTGTCGACTTCAAAGATGAATTGTTCGTTATTTTCATCATAATCTCCATAAGGGTAGCGGTTATAGTCTCTGCTGGCTCCAGTTTCTTGTGATAAAAGCTGTAAACGATCACCGTACTCTTGGATTGCATCATTAAACGTTAATAATTGAGACGGATATAGATCGAGTTGGAGTCCTGCGTATTCGCCAAGTACTGCCCTACCTTCAATCTGGCTAAAGAGGCTTTCAGTAGTTCTATCATAAGCTAGCATGTTTGATTGGTACAGCATGCCACTTACTCCGAATTCGTGTTGCTCACCATCTATCTCAGACCTGTAAACAATCCCTGAACCACAAAGTGGACAAAAAGTTACAGCTATTGGTACTCCATCTATCTCGTCATTAACTATTTCATGCCAAACGAGTATATTGTATGGGTAGAATTTTGCGACCGATTTGTCTTCACTCTCAACTAAAATTCCTTGGGTATCGCTTTCTACAAACTCATCTTCTGTTAAAGGATTTATGAATATTGGGTTGTCGATTGATGGTATCCCATCTTTTGATGGTCCTCCCGAGAGTATCTTATTAACTTCAATTAATGATTTACTGGTATCGATATGGTTGAAGTCATTAGATGGTAACTTTTGGATATTATTCAATTCAACAACATCTCCTATTTCGTCAATATCAGAGGTCGATGGCTGTGATTCTTCTGTAGCAACTTGTTTTGCACTCTCAATTGGTTCACTGTTGTCATCGTAACTATTGGTTAGGAAGTATATTCCACCAATAGCCAGTAAAATTATTAAAGCAATACTTACTAAAACTGTTGTTGTTTCTGATTTGTTTGATATGTTCATAACAAATATTAGCAGTTAATTAAAAAAATGAAGTAAAGCAAGTTTATGGCTTTAAAGATAATGAGCTATTAATTGATTTTTAATGTTTGAAGCTAGTCCTTTTTAACACCTTTCTCGACTCTGCTGATTCTGATTCCTTGTTTCTCAGCGAATTTGATAAAGTCTGTAAGTACTTGTTCTCTAACAGTCCAGTACTTCTTGGTACTGCACCACATCCTTAGCTCAATGTTGATAAATCTTGCTCCAAGATTATTTATGAAGACCTCACTGGCAGGTCTTTTGAGAATTCCTTCCCGGGAGTTTGCGAATTTCAATAATGACTTTTTAACTTTATTAAAGTCCGATTCGTATCCGAGTCCAAAGTTTATCGTGATCCTCCGAAACTTATCTTGGGTATGGTTTATGATAGGACCTTTGGTGATTGATTTGTTTGGGATGTAGATAATCTGATTATCGAAGGTTTTTAATATTGTATTAAAGATCTCAACTTCTTGTACAACTCCATTAAGGCCCTCAATGGTGATCTCGTCTCCTACTACATAAGGCTTATTAAAGATGATGATTAGACCTCCAGCAAAATTCCCAAGGATATCTTGAAATGCAAGTCCGAGTGCAAGACCTGCTGCTGTAATTACTGTCACAATGTTATCCGTTGCAAAGCCTAATCTAGAAATAGCCATAGCTATAAGTATCACTCTTAGAGTAATGTCAGCAAAGTTAACAATGAAATTTGCAAGTGTCTTCTCAGTTTTTGAGATCTTTAATGTTCTTCTTAAAGGGGCAATTATTAATCCTGTAAATCTTATTGCAATAAGAACTAGAATTGCTGCGACTAAATAGTTTTGTAAGTTATCGATCATTAGATTTTAATTTTTGAATACTTTTATCTTTAAACTTCATTAACATATCATAATTTTCCCAAAGCGAGAATGTGAAATAGTAAAGTGGGTATAAAAGACTTACATATAGAATTGAGTCCTGTTGGTCAACGAATAAATAATATGTCAAAACCAGCATCCATACAGCGCATCCATAAAATGGGAGGTTTGTTTTTAGATCCCTTGATGGATAGTAGTACTTAAGTGGGATGAAAGTTAGAATCATACATGTGAGATAAACAACTAGTATTGTCTGGACCCCTGCTCCCATAAAGTAAAGATAGAAAGTTACAGTATTCCAATAGGTCGGAAAGCCCAAAAAATAGTTGTCATCTGTTTTCATATCTGCCTGAGCATATGCATAAAGTGTTGCAA
This sequence comes from Candidatus Dojkabacteria bacterium, assembly GCA_020630115.1. Lineage (GTDB taxonomy): Bacteria > Patescibacteriota > Dojkabacteria > SC72 > JAHDCA01 > JAHDCA01. Next base: position 15,025 of record JAHDCA010000012.1, read on the forward strand.
CAACTGCAGGGATCAAGAAAATGAAATTCATATCCACCGCCTGGTAGATTAAGATGATAGGAACCCAACTGTAGTTTAATGTATCAATTACGTTATCCAAGCTTCCTCCATCAAACCCAGGCAAGTATTTCTTAACTTTTAACTTTCTCGCATACATTCCATCTGTGTAATCGATTATCATTGCGATGTGATTTGCCATCCAGGCCTCGATAAAATCTCCTTGGATTATTAAAACAATTGAATAAACTCCTATTACTCCTCCTAACATTGTATAGAGGTGTGCAGTCGATGCTAAGAGCTGACTTAGCTTATGTTTTAACGAATTCTTCATAATTATTCGAAATCGGGATTTGCAATTGCTTGTCGGAACTTCTCAGCTAATTCTAGCTTTTCTTGTGTTTCAGCTTTTCGAGCTCCAGCAACTACATAAGCTTGGTTGTACTCATCATTCTCGTATCTCGGGTGAATATGCACGTGAAGATGCCACATATGTTGATCTCCATGAGGTCCGTTGTTCTGTCTTATCGTTATGTGGTCTGTTTTGTGTACTTCGCGAACAGCTTTAGCCATCTTCTGTACTGTTGAGTACACAGCCTTTAAATAATCTTCTGGAATATCAAAGATGTTTTCAACATGAACTTTAGGTATCACAAGTATGTGACCCTTGTTCGTAGGTATCCAACTTGCATCAACTATAGCTACAGTTTTATCGTCTTCATAGATAACATCAGTTGGTCGTGATATCGGGAAATCGTCCGTAAAATTGTTCTTGGCAATTGCGCACATATAACATCTATATCCCTCTGGCTCGAATGTTTTAGTCATTTGGTAGTATTAAAATTTCATTAACTTGCACCATTATATCAATTTGCTATGTTTAGTAGTTATTAATTTTTAATGAACTTCAAATATTATGAATATCAAAGGACTCTTAATCGACCTAGACGACACTCTATGTGATACAAAACATCTTTATACTGAAGCGATTGATCTATGTTGTGCTAGGTACAATCAATTAACTGGGGAAAATATGTCTTATGAGGAATTTATGAATCGTTACAAAAAAGCACGAAATTCGGCTAAAGCCTTTGCCCCTACCTCAGCTGCAAAGAGTAACCGTGCTATTTACTTCCAAAATTTTGTAGAGCAACTAGAATCAAGTACAAGCTTCTCTCTGGTGTATGAGCTATACACTACTTACTATGATCATGTTTATAACGGAATGAAGCTTTTTGATGGTGCTGTTGAATTATTAGAGTATGCCCACGAAAAGGGCTGGAAAGTTGTTATTGTATCGGATGGGAATTCCCATGTCCGAATTCAAAAGATCCATGCATTAGGAATTGAAAAGTACATCGATTTCTTAGTTAGCTCAGAGGAAGTTGGTATCAGTAAGCCTGCATCTCAACCTTACCTGCTAGCTATGCATAAAGCCGATCTCAACATCCATGACTGTGTGATGATTGGTAATTCCTCAGTTTCAGATATCTTAGGTGCAAAGAGGCTTGGCATCCCGACTATCCAGACCGACATCACTACCATCGAGATCAACGAGGTTCATAACGAAGACGAGATGGCTGATTACATCGTGCATGATTTGAGGGAGGTTGTTGAGGTGTTGGAGGGGGATGAGTGATTAGTACCTATCAATGATTAAGAACTGATAGTCAATATTAGTCATACATAAGGCGACTAGTTAATATACGATCTCTCTATAAGATTATATATAGTTTATGATTAATCATTTAAAAGATGGCTATTCGAGAAACGTTGATAGGATTTCAAATGGGATAAGAGCTTTTCAACACTCAAGAATGGCTGTTCAGGATTTAGCCGCTGGGTTTGATAAGGAAATTGCACAGGGTATTCTGGAATTCGATGTGAGTGGCTTAATGGGAATGCAAATGGGTCCTGTTATCCCGAACCAAGAAACTCAGGATGAATATAGAGAAAGTTCTCGAGTTAGCTATTGGATGAATATTAGAGACTCATTTCAGGGGATACATATTCAGAATTCTATTTTTCATGAAGATCCTCAAGAAATTATTGAAAGGCATATTCAGGAGTATCAAATAGTTAACGATATCGCTCAATGTTTAGAAGGTG
>JAHDCA010000013.1:0-7978 GCA_020630115.1 Candidatus Dojkabacteria bacterium
GGTGATTCATCGTATCTCGCCCTACTCCCAGGGATTGTTAAAGTTCCTTCATATACTTTTGTATCCCTTTTACTTGTAAAACCAAGCAGAGCCTTATTCTTATGAATAACCACAATATCAATATTTAATATTGGTGGCACTCGATCAATTAACTCTTTAAGATGTTGTTTCTTAGTTACTTTATAAGGTTTTGCCTTAATCGCATCCTCATAGGTATACTTCGAATCAAGATATATAACCTTCGGTGCTTCACCTTTCTTACTAATTTTCCCCTCTTCAACCAATTCATTCAAAATCTTATAAATCCTACGCTTACTCAAATCGAAAGCCTTAATCACATCACCTGTACTAACATGAATACTTTCAATTATAAAATTGTAAACTGCCTCCTTAGACTTAATCTTCATATGGCAAATTTTACAATAGCAACATAAATTCTCCTAATGGTGAACTTTTTAATTTGAGCCCAATTAACTCAAACTAAGTGGAGGTGGTAAAGTTGTATCTGGACCTGCTTCAACAGCATCATTACTTGAAGTAAGATCAGCTCTCTCATTGATCTCTGCAGTAACAATTTCAGCGTCTCGCCCGAACTTCAATTTACTCAACTTTCTAACTAGTTCTTCAACTTCTTTGTTCTTAGGTGCTTGGAATTCGTGACCTTTAGTATAGAAGAAAGGATTAAGACTGAAAGGTAATGGATACTTACCATCAACTATTAACTTGGTGTAGTAGTGAACATTTGGTTGATTCAAGATGTCGTTCGAAAGAATAGTTGGCTCAACTTGTTTCTCTAAGAATTCACTGTCTTCAGGTCCAACACGTCCAAGGATCAACGTACCTACATTACCAAAAACAGCATCTTTAATATCATCCGTTAGCTGGTCGATATACTGGTGAGCCATTGTAAGACATAACCTATACTTACGAGCTTCAGACAGGATAGCTGTGAACTCCTCTGAGGCGAAGTTCTGGAACTCATCAACATACATATAGAAGTCCTTACGATCATCCTCAGGGATGTCTTCACGACTAAGAGCCGCACTCAAGATCTTCGGGATCATAAGTAGACCAAGGAAAGATGCATTCTCCGCACCGATGATTCCCTTTGAAAGATTAACAATCAAGATTTTCTGATTATCCATTACATCACGAAAATTAAATGAACTTTCCGTCTGACCAATGATATTACGAACAGCAAGATTAGTCACAAACATGTCGAATTTTGAAGTGATGTAACCTAGCTGCTCAGAGCGAGTCTGCTCTGTCATCTTAAAGGCTTGGTCCACCCAGAACTTTTTAACCAATTCGTCCTTAAGAACTGGTATCCACTTCTCTTTAACCCACTCATGATCTGTGATAGCCCTTACAACCTCGATCAAACTCGAACCCTTCAGACTCATAACTGTAAGCATCGAGTTACGAACAGTCTGCTCAAGAATTGGACCAACGATACCTTGATTTTGAGGGTCGTAAAGTTTCTTAAGAAGATTTATAAAACTATTTACCACCCTATGCTTATCTTGCTCCGAATGATAATCAAGAAGGTTAAAACCAAAAGGTCTTTCTTCATCAGCAGCATTAAAATAGATAACGTCTTCAGCCCTCTCGTGAGGAATTCTTTCGATAACCATCTCAGCTAGTGAACCGTGAGGATCGAGTACACATACACCATCTCCATTATAGATATCCTGCATAATCATCCTAAGTAGCAACCAAGACTTACCAACACCCGTCTGAGCAATCACATAAGTATGCCTTCGTCTATCACCTCTTTTGAAACAAATATCCTTAACCCGACCTCGATACTCATTAGTCCCAAGCCAAATTGAATCCTTATCATCGATAGCATCATGAATCCAAGTGGCAGCTGGAGCTTGCTTAGCAAGCAACCAATTAATATTTGGTGTAGTTATATCTTTGTTCGGAAAATGGTACAGCCCTGCTAGCTCTTCAACATTAAGTACATTTGGAGCATTAAGAGGCATCCGACGATAGATTACATTCTCCATCATCTCTCGCTCCTGCATAGTTCGAACTTTAGCTTTCTTAAAATCATTAATTCCAGGGTTAGCAAACTGGTCAAAAGCTCCAACGATGTTATCAACATGCATTTTTGCAATTGCTTCATCAGGCGCAGCAGATACAACCCGGATAGCAACACTGAAGCCTGGCTTAGCAACTTTCTTAGAAATTGCCTCAAGTTGATCCTGGCTTACTTTCATCCGAGTTTTCTCTGGATCAGCATTATTACCTTCAACCTTTTGAACATACTTACGTCCCGACTTCTGCCAGCCAGAGCCTGCTGGTGACATCACGATCTGAACAAATGCCCCTTCATTCTCACCCATCTTACCCATTGCAGACAATATGTTAGCAACAGGATCACCTGAAAAGTCTTCAGCAACCTTAATTGGATAATATTTTTCTTCAGTCATCTCAAGACTGGCATAAGCAACCTGCGAGTCCTCATGGAAGATATTGTGCTCCTCTACTATCGCAATATCAGCATCTTGGTAAGAACCAAGAACTTGCTTTTCAACTAACTCAGCATACTTACGTGGACTGTATATATAGAATCTCAGATCCCCTGGCAAACCCACAATCTCAAACGAGATAGCATTATTAACGGTAATATGTTTTTGAAGCCCTTTACCTTGTCCGCCGATCGAGTAGAGATTAGCAAACATCTGTTCGGCATTTCCAATCTCAATCTCATTATCTCTAGGTAACCTTATCTCAAAGAGAACCCCATCTCTTGTCTTCTCTTCCCTATCTTTTTTCCTAAGTACGTCCCTGTATATATACAAAAAGCCTGCCGCGATACCTAAGACTATCAAGAAAAATACAATCAAGAAGACTATAAATCCAGCTCCAGGTCCAACATCTGGATCTGGTGTCACTTGCTGAGCTTGTTGAGTCGTTTCTGTTGTATTGTTCTGATTTGTAGTTGGAGTAGGATTAGTAGAAGGGTTCGTTGTGGGATTAGCACTACCTCCACTCAAACCGGGTCCAGCCTGAGCCAATATCAAGTGATCAGCTGAGTTCTCATAGAAATTTTTAGCAGTCATAAAAGTAATTATAGTGTATCAAAATTTTGAATTCGAATCTACGATTTGCGGGATTTTTTTTCTCGAATTAGTAAAAGGAATAGACTGAGTGTAACTAATTAGTCCATATGTGAAGAGAGCTTCAAGAACAAAGTTGCAGCCCAAGTGCTTGCATCCTTAACTGCTCCCTTTTTAGCTGTTGACTTTGCTGCCTGAGCGATGCCCTGTGATATAGCATAACCAGTAAAACCAGGTATCTTCATCTCAGAAACTTTTGCGTCCTCCTGCTCACTCTCAATCTGCTTCTCTTCTTCATGTGTTAAATCATGACCCTCTTCCTCAACATCATAAGGATCCTCCTGTTTTTCAAAATCTTCATGATCAGATTCCATCACTTTAGGAATTTCAGTTTCAACAGAGTTATTTTTGACCTCAACAGATGACGTATTAGTATCAACTAAGTTTTTTTCCTTTATCTCTTGGGCTATCTCCTTAAATTCCTGACTTGCCTTACTATCCTCTACAACTCCCACTGGTTGCTCGAGTGGTTTTATTTCAGGTTTAACAGGATCTGAACTTAAAGCCTTAGCATTTTCTTGTGCTACTGCCTCAATATCATCTTGACTTGAATTAACAGAGGTTGGTGGAGCAACTGACTCAGAATCAACCTTTGATGCAAGAGATGCATCAGAAGTAACAGGAAGTGGTATACCAGAGTTAAGTGAATTAGGTTCTAGTTCAAGTGCTTGCTCGATGTACTTGTTGAGATGATGCTGTTTTAGTATTTCAAGCTTCTGCTCGACCTCAAGTTGTGCCCAAACCCCTTCAGGTATAATCCCCATTAACTCAGGAGGAAAGACCTTCAAAGCTCCTTCGCGGACTTTCTCGACTTTAACTTCAGGATACATAGCAGTTGTATTTAAAAGCAAAAACTTTCACTATTCAGTCTACCACAAATCTTCTTTTCTCTGAATGAAGTTGACGATCCAAATCACGATTCTTAATCTTCTCCTTCTTATCATAATTTTTAAGCCCCTTACCAAGTGCGATCTCCACCTTAAGCTTACCTTTCCTTATGTATGCCTTAACCGGAACAATTGTCATAGAAGATTTCTGAGCTTTAGTCACAAGACGATCAGCCTGTTTTTTATGAACAAGAATCAGTCTATCGCGAGTCGGATCATAATCCTCATTAGTATCTTGCGAATACCTCCTAATATTGGCATTAAAAAGGAACAAGTTATTATTGTCATCATAACGGATGTAAGCATCAGATATTGTCATACCACCCTCTCTAACTGACTTAATCTCAGCACCTGTTAAAGAGACACCAGCCTCAAGCTCATCAGATATAGCATAGTTACGAAATGCATTTTTATTTTTGGCAACAGTCTTACGGGTTGGTGTTTTAGCCTTTTTGTTTTTGGATTTGGTATTTGGTGACTTAGCCATAGCTATGGGAATTATATTACTTGCAGTGAGTTAATGGAAGAGGGGCGCTTGGGGGCACCCCTCTACTACGAAGCTAACTTATTACTTTTACTTAATCAACTACATAATCTAACCGTATACTTCCCTCACCACTACTAACCCTAACAAAGTACGCCTGACGATCATTCATTGGAAAATCAAAACCGTACACCTGTGATATTCCATCATCTGACGTTGATCTTGAGACTCCTTGGTAAGAACCTCTTTCAACATCCCAGAAACTAACATTATCTGAAAACATTGGACCGGAGATATTTATCTCATCCATAAAAGTGGTAGCGGTGTATGCCTTAGTATTAGTTCCATAAAGTCCAACAAGATTCCAACCTGTATTTAAGTGTATTGGAGCTTCATCATCTTCAGAATCATTCTCAAATTCCTGACCATAAAGAGTCAAATCAAAATCAAAATCCGCATGAATCACATAACCCTTCCCAGGGATAATTTTGAAGTCATTGGCATTAAAATCAGCACCATTATCTGATACCATGTTCCATTTAGAATCATACTCCGCAATTGAAAGAACTGCCCCACCAGTTATGCTATTTATATACTGAACTAACTTTGAAGCTTGTGCAACAGGATTAACACCATCTGTAGGCATCATCGGTATTGAGATAAAATTGTAGCCTTGTTTAAGTTCCCAGTCCATAGCAGACTTGGATTTAACCATTTTGATCTCATCAAGATTACCAGAGAGTTCAACTAGTGGCTCATCATCTTGAATCTCACCATCTCCATTAGTATCAATATAGAAGACAGATTCTTCATTTATCGCATCTGGTGGTGCACTAATTGCAAATAATGCACCATCAACCAACATATAATAAATACCAGCTTTTTCAAATATTGCATGATCATTCACAGGATCAACGATAAGTTTTTCGAAGAAACTCGATTCATTTTGATCTGCTAGTTCATCAGCTAACTGCTGAACTTCTAAATCAACACTACTCTGTGCGAAAACAGAATTTATCAAAAGATCTATAATCGAATTCGAACTATCTATACAATTACCATTCTTATCAATTCCCGAGCAAATTCTTACACACTTTCCTGAAAAATCATCTTTCTTAAAACCATCTGAACACTTACTGGGCGCATGAGTACTATAACAACTCCTTTCATCACTGGGGTCAGCAATAGCCCCATCTACACACGGTAGTGGAATTTCCTCAGAGTAAGTTAAAATGATACATCTACCATCATTAGATTCACCAAATTCGCACTCTTCGCCGACCTCTTTTTCTTCAAAAGTCTGAGTTCCACATGCATCTGCGCCATCTTTTTTAACAAGACTATAATTACCAGTACACCTAAAACTGACAGCATCTTCAGAAGTATTAATACATGAATTACCAACACGAGTTTGATTACTATCACATTTAAGATCTTCTTTTATAACTATATTATCATTTTCGTCTATGATACAATCTTTATCTTCATTATCATCTCCAATACCATACAATCCTCCTTTCACACACCTACCCAAAGCCGCAGCCGTATTTTCTTTATCTTGCTCCGCTTTATCTTCAGAACCAACCTTTGTATTACCACATGAATAAGTTCCATTCTCACCGACACTACAGAAGACAGCACCTTCTGAATCAACTACCTCCGAAAGATCTTCAAGGTCTACTAAGCCAGCTGCAAGAAGAGACTCAACAAGAAAAATACTATCATCTCCAAGGTCCCGATCAGAACAACCCAATGATCTCATCTGACAATTCAATATACTAATTGCAAGCTCCTTACCAGTACCTCTACCTTCTTCACCTCGAGAAGTGATATTTTTCAACAAAAGATCGAAAACTCCGGAAGTATCTTCACCTTCTTTTTTTGCAAGTAGATCCTCAATAAGAAGGTCTGCCCTATCATTTACAGCCCTCAAACTAATCAATCTAGCGGGATTAATAATACTAATTTTGCCATTCTCATGAATCGTTACAATATCACTACTCTTATCTGGTTTACCATCACCATCATTGTCAGGGTAAGGAATCCTTATAGCGTCTAAATTTTCAAGTACTTTTTTACCAAAATCCTCCGCATCTTCTTTTGCTTGATCAAATTGTTCATCTAGAATAACATTTGCAGTACCATCTTTCTTAAGAATTTCCTCAACACTTTCAATATCAACTTCTTGCAAAGCAGCATTTATTACATCTAAAGGATTCTCCTGCAATAGAACTGCAGCAGTCATGGCATTTTGAGAAGCTTTTTTAAATTCAGAGATAATGTCACCATTTACTCCATAAGGATTATTCTCTCTTTCTTGAATTTCTTTAGCAATTCTAGCTGCTTTCGCTGCTTGCTCTTGTTTATACTTTTCGATAGCTTCTCTTTCTTCCTTTTCCAACTCCTGATTATTGGCTTCAGAACTGTCTACTGCAGCTTGTTCCTTAGGCAAATTATTGCAGCCCCTCTCATCTGCACAAGTAATTGAACCATCAGCATTCTTCCTAACCCTTAAACCTTGAGAATTATAGTACTCTTCAGCCTCATTTCCCTCTTCATCGATTATCGGAACAACAGGCCCTGAAGCTGTAGCTGAAAGAGAAGGCTTTGTACCACCTGCAGTTTCTTGTACAGGTGATGGAGAAGAAGGAGTTGCTGAGTTGTCTTCACTATCATCTCCCCCATCATCACTTGCTGGAGAGCTAGGCTGATGAACAGGTGGAGAAGTATCTTGGGTATTGCTTTGGACATGTTCCACAACAGATGGTGGAGCAGATGCAGGAGCACCTGTATCCTTATCAACTGTTTTACTATCATCAATAGAACCATCACGAAGATCAACAGTTACTGTAACAACACCATCAGGCGTTGCAACATCTGTTTGTTCAAAACAGCCATCGCCAGTATCTGCATTACAAGCATAAGCAGAACTTGTTAAATTCTTCATACTACTGTTTCGAACATTTTTGCCTAAACCGACAATTTGATTATTCAAAGGTGCGTCCTCATCAGTTTTAAAAACAATATACTCAGTAGGATACTTTGAGAGTAAGGTAAGCATTCCATTCATCTCTTCATCTACTTCTCCAATATATCTACCTTCTTTATCATAATTACCCGGATTCTGATCTATATACCAACTTCCATTCCAACTTGTAACTGAGGACAAGAATTGAGATGTTTCATTATCACCATGCATTATTTGCATAACGACAACTGCATCATCATAAGAATTAAAACTACCATCCCCACTTTCATCAGGCTCACCAATTATTCCGTAACTTGGATATGGCTCTGCTAAAGACTCAGGTTCGGGAAAAGTTGTAAATTGTCTATCGTCACCAACAAATGCTATCCAGTTGCTACCAAATGAAGGTGTATATGTTGTATTCTCATTAAGGTCAGTCAATGTTACATGATGAGTGTAGTATTTCCCTTGCTTAGTTACTGTAACTTCTTGTTCTATTTCACTCATTTTT
>JAHDCA010000013.1:7988-16974 GCA_020630115.1 Candidatus Dojkabacteria bacterium
CTTCAACTTGCTCATTCAATGCTGTTTGATAATCTCTATCTCCGAACTCATAGCCCCTAAATTTTGCTAGTAATTGTATTGGTAAGCCACTAGACTCTTCTTCAACCTTAGCGATCCCTGTAGTTGGGAACCGCGTCGTCCAAGTAATACTAACTGAGCGATCTGTAACATTAGTTACGTATATATCTTGGGGACGGTTAATATATGAAAATACAACCAGAAATAGAAAAAACAAAAACGTAAAACTTAAAGTTGAAAACATTAATATCCTTCTATACTTTTCTTTCAATCTTAACGCCATAAAATTTTTAAGATTTAATTTACCTATTATAAGATAAGCTTTAAGAAAAATAATTCAAGGGAAAACTATAGTATCTCAGTTAGAGGACAAAATTATAAGTGCATCAAATCACTCAGCAAGATTGTAAAAACCTAAAGATCCAGAACCCAAACTCTACCTTCACTCAAGACATACGCCTTACTCTCAATATCATTTACTACAATATCTTGAGCTACACCGAAGATATCTCCCATCTGACCTGCATAAATATATTGGTGTTTGAATTGTAATTCACCTGGGTGTTTCAAAGAAGTGCCTGACTCGATTGGTTTTTCAAATTTAACAATTGAGTTAACCGAAGCCCCAAGCTCATCTGTAACATTACCCAATACATAGAAGCCTTTGTTCAGGTCCTCACCGGTATAACCTGCAATAATAGTATCTAGTGAACCTGAGATTCCACCAATGTCTAGTACATCCTCACCTAAGGTTTGACCACCATCACTTGAGATATAACGACCAACATTTTGGTTCGCACCTACTGTATATATGTATAACTCTCCAAATAGATCCGTTGAGCCAACCACATCGTCTGATTCGTAATATATGTATGGATCGAAGTAATTTGCACCAGCATTAGTACTCTTATAGATACGCCCTTCTGCCGATGAAAGAGTATAGATAAAGTCATTTGCTGTTAGTACTGTAAATTCATCAACACCTGCACCAAACTCTTTAGGTAACAAACCCTCAAGTACCTCAGGTGACTTATACCAAGACCCATCATCAGCGTATCTAACCATACCTACTTCCTCATCATAAACATAAACTCCCTTCACACCCACACTAACTTTAGTAGGTGACTTTAAGACATCACCTGGAAGAGAGCGTAATTTCTTGTCAAAGAAGCTTAACCTGTAAACCTTAGCCAGTGCCTGATCTACGAACAACAAATGCTGAGCACCATCCTCATCAGTATATATCTCGATATCTGTCAGTACAGAGTCCTCACCAAGCTCGACAACAAAGTCATAAAACAAGTCGATATTAGTAGCTTCAGGACTCAGGCGTGTTCTCTTATAAGCAATATCTTCAGCGTCACTAATCTTACTAGTAGCTGCTCCAAGCACTGTAGCATTTTCATCAGTAAAGTATTTGGAATCTTCATCAATCCCTTCCACCAAGCCATCAACTTCAGCGAGTATGGCGAGAGATTCACCACCTGGCACTTCAACCTCAGAAATCTTATCTTCAATAACTTGAACCTGAGTTTGGAAGTTATCTTGGAAGTCGTTTCGAAGTTTTACATTGTTGGCTGCTCTATACCCCATAAAAAGGACAAAACCAACTGCCATTGCACTTATAGCTAACGCAAGTCGCCTTGTTCTTTGTTGCTTAAGTTTATAATCCCCTAACTTGAGTTTACTTACCTTGCGGGAAGCTCTATCCATATTAACAAGTGAAATCTTAGAATTAAGCCTCTTATACCATTTCTTATGATAGTAACGCTTACTAAATAGACCAAGAATCTTCGTTATCGTTGATCCGACAATAGTAATCAAACCGTTCCAGATCGGTACAAAGATCTTTAGAACAAAATCTCCCAAGCCCTCAAAGAATCCTTTTACCAGAGTGAGACTTCTAAAGAAGGTGTTCTCATTTTTTGAATCCCCATGAGATGGTGACACATTTTCCCTACTATCTCGATTTACAACCTTTTCGTTCAATGAACCACTAGCGATTTGAGCCTTTACTGCAAAATTTTCATCATCATAATCTCCTGATGTTACATCAGCAGCGTACTCTTTAAACTCACTGAATTCTTCGGAGACTAGCTGACCTTCATTCACTGGACTATCACTATCAACTTCTTCAATATCCTCACCGAAAGTTATAGATATAACTTGACCATGTAGACCAATCTCTTCTACAAAGCTCTTTGTCATCTGGAAGATACTATCTTCAACCAACTCGTCTGCAAGACGTGACCATGTTTGATCTATACCTAACAGTATCACATCATCAACCTTCCCCTTAAAACTTCCGACCTCAACATCACCGTCATTTAGGACTTTGCTTAAGTTTGAAAACTCATCATCTCTATAAACGAAGAAATCCATATCACCAAGCTGTGCAAAATAAGTCGTATGTGAAAGATCAACCACAACTCCGATATTCAATGAAAGATCATTAGAATAATTCCCTGAGATTTTACGTATCTGCATTGATGCAGAAGTTAAAGCGCTCTCAACACATTCAATTACACTTCCACTTGCTTCTCTATAACTATCTAAAAATGCCTGCCATACAAACTTTGACATATTGCTCTGCTCGTCACTATCAAGCCCATCAATGAGTACATACGCAACAACCTCACCTTTATATTTTAAGCTTGCAATATCTTGAGGTGAAAAACGATAAAGACTTGGTTGAGAGTCTACATTAGTATCTTCGAAAGATTCTTTATCTAAATATTGTTTTACTGACAGTGCCATAACACTATATTATGCAAGAAGAACGATGATTAAAGCAAGTACTGATCCGATAACAGCGATAAATAGATTCAAAAGGACAAATGACTTTACTCTATTTGTATTATCAGTTTTAAATGTATCAGCTAGAATCCTCACTCTAACAACCATTAGAACACAATAAAGAACGTATAAAACCAATGCAAAAGTAAAAAGAATTTTGAATACCAAACTAAATATCTCCATTTTGTTTCAATTCTAACAAATCAAGTAAAACATCCTGTATATCTCTTGGCTTTGGAACGTGTAAGAACTCGAACTCACTCCTCTTTCCAGCCGTCTGTATAAATACATTACCAAAATCAAGTACAGAACCTAACACTCCAGGAACAGAATGCGTAACGTCCTGAATTCTTTCAAGCTGAGTTTCAGATGAACGATGATTCATCACACTTTTAAAGTCGATATCAACAACTTTCTGGGTTGTAATGATGTTAACTGAAAAATACCATTTCAATATTGAGTCCACCACTATAGTAAAAGCGAGAAGTATACATATTATGGAAACACCAGTAATTATCTGACCTGTTATAAAAGTTATAGATCTACCAAATACAACAAAAAGTATCGGTGAAAGAAGTAGCAATAAAACCATAAGAGCTTGAGATAAGTATGCTGCCCAATCTTGCCTGATCAGAAGTATGACTCTCTCCTCGGAATCTTGCCCATTAAACTGAACATCTTGAGGGAAAGGACAAAAGGTCGCACTATTCTCAGACTTTGCAGCCTTAAGCGTTTGTACAAAAGACATCTTTGCTTCTTCGGGTGTTTTTGTGCTCGACATTGTCTAATTATATGGTGAGGCAAGTCTTAAGTCTAGTTTTAAAATCTTTCTAGTAACTGTATTTCTTCTCCGGAGACTCTTCTTCTATTCGTAATTTTTTACGTCCATTTCGAACACCCACTATTATATGTAGCCCAAGAATTAGAGTAAGGAACAATAAACCTCCAAGGATTATAAAGAAGAATTTAAAAGCCTCAGTTGTTAGTACAGCAACACAACTAACCAAAAGCATAATCGAAAACTCAATTAGAATTATCTGAGTAAAACTCAAGTTCAATTTGTAAAATTGATGATGAAGGTGATTAGTATCTGGCATCCTCATCACTTTTAAAGGAGCAGATATGATATCCCTAAGTGTCTTTGGCCTCAATATATAGATACGTTTTGCTATAACAAATATAAAATCTAATAGAGGTAAGAACAAAATTATAATCCCTGTTGCAATCTTTGTTGAGACTATAGCTGAGATAACTGCAATTAAGAAACCATACATACTTTTACCTGTTGATGCAGAATAAATATATGCTGGAGGCACATGATATACAAATGCACCCGTAGCAGCACCAAAGGCCATAACACTAAATACTGCGGCAAAGTCGGAACCTTCGCGTACCGCAATTATAAAGAGGACTGCAAATGCCATCAAAACTGTCCCCTCAATCAAGCCATCAACACCACCAACAAATTTTACTGCAGAATTACAAACTAATATCCAAAGTATAAAAACAATATCACCAGGCCAAACAATGCTATACGCTAAACCCATAAAGTCAAAACTAGTTGTGGCCCAAGCAAGATCCCAGTTGCCTATCGTAAAGTCAATTGGTGTTACGGCTATCAAAACAGCACAAACCAAATGTGTCGTAAACTGAGTTGTTGCAGGCATATTGTACTTATCATCAAGAAAGCCCAGCGTGCCTAAGATGAGCATAGAGAGAGCAATTGCGATAGTGATTGAATTAACTGAGAAGAACAACAAAACACCAGCAAGAGCTGGCAACATTATTGGTATACCGCCTAACTTTGCCATTCGGTTAAGGTTTATCCTCCTTTTATTATTCTCGTATTTATTTGATTTGTTCGACTCTCCTCTAGATGTATCGTTAACGATGTCATATTTATGTGCCAAACTCCCAACAATTGGGACAAGTATAAAACTAACAATGCATGCAGTTATGAAGAACCACCAATAATCAAAATACTTCTGATAAGCATTATCAAATACTGAAATATCAGCGAAAAGATTATTAAATAATTGAGTTGTTTTGAAATCAAGCATATATAAACACCTCTTTTAAAATTGCGTAAGTAATGAAAAGATTAGACATTAGCATTCCAAACATCAAAATCACTGCAACTCCTTTTTCATTGTTAAATATCTTATTCAAACCCCAAACATTAAATACTACCAATGCTAGTGAAAAAATTGGTGCATATCTAAGCTCTCTTGGAGATATAAACCTGCTTGATTGAAGTTGCTTGAATTTGAGTACTGGGATCTGATCTGGCATAAGCCAAAAGTTATCTGATGTAACTCTATACTGAACATATATTAAGGCTACAGATATTATTAAACAGAACCAGAATGTACCACTTGAGAAAAGTCCTAATCTCATCCACCAAAACCGCTTAGCTAGCTTTTGCTTAGTGTTAGTAAAATTGTTCGAGAATGGCTCTTTAAGACCCATTGCGATTTGCTCTTGTTCAGACATAGGTGATTATACAAGCAGATTTACTTTAAGTACATTTCGCTATAGATTTCTAAGATATCTTCAAAACACAATTCCCTCGCTCTTTTGTCATTAAAACTCGTATCAAAGCCAATGTTATTCTTAATCTTTTTGTTTGATTTCTTAAAGACCTCAAAGACAAGCTTTTTATATTTATCAAAACTAACCTTATCTTGATAGTCTTGCTTATCTTTAATTGTAAATTCAATCAAAGCTGAATTAACTTTTGGAATAGGGCGGAAATTCCCTGGGGCAATCTTGAAGTGCAATTTAGCATCAGCATAGAATTGGGATAATGCAGCTAGTCTTGTAAATCTCCCTCCATGCTCAACATAGTCTTGAGCAACCTCGAGTTGAATTATAAACACAGCTCTCTTGAACTTTCCTGACTTTAAGATTTTTTCAATAATCGGTTTGGAGACATTGTAAGGAAGCGAACTATAAACAGTATCTGCTTCAATTTGATCAAGGTCGATATCTAGAAAATCACCATTGATAATATTTGCACTCTGGAATTCATTTGATAAAAAACCCATTAATTCAAAATCTTTCTCTACAAGTTCTAACTCAACACCAGACTTCTCAAAAAGAGATGTAAAAGCTCCTCTACCTGGGCCAATCTCTAAAATCTTTTTAGAATCTTCTTTAAGTACAATATCTACAATCTTCTGTGCAAGACCTTGATTATTAAAAAAATTTTGCCCAAGTGATTTTTTCGCATTCATAACATCTAATTATAACTCAAAAAGCAAATAATTATGCTGTATAATTAAAACCTAATGAATACATCAAGAATCCCACTACTATTCTTCGAAATGCCCCTTGGGCTTT
This sequence comes from Candidatus Dojkabacteria bacterium, assembly GCA_020630115.1. GTDB lineage: Bacteria > Patescibacteriota > Dojkabacteria > SC72 > JAHDCA01 > JAHDCA01. The sequence goes on from JAHDCA010000013.1 coordinate 14,145, forward strand.
AACAACGATTATCAAAATTAGTACTTAATTAAAATTTCACAATTCCAACAATCATGAGTAAACAAAAAATTTTCATAGCAGTATCTTGGCCATATGCAAATGGCGAGCTTCACCTAGGGCATTTTGCCGGTCAATACGTGGTTTCGGACGTTTTTTCAAGATTTCACAGATCACTAGGTAGCGATGTATTAATGGTCTCCGGAAGCGACTTCCATGGCGCTCCAGTTATGACAAAAGCTGAGAAAGCTGGTTTAAGTTACGAAGAATATGCAAACAAATCACACCAATCCAACCTAGATCTATACGAGAGAATGGGACTACAGTACGACTGTTTTACCAACACTGGAACTGATAATCACAAAGAGATAAGCCAAACACTCTTTAGAACTTGGCTTGATTTTGGATTCCTAATCGAAAAGGAAACTGAACAGTACTTTGATCCTAAAGCAAATAGATACTTACCAGATCGATTTGTAAAAGGCACATGCCCCAACTGTAGCAATGAAAATGCAAGAGGTGACGAATGCCCTGAATGCGGCAAGTTCTTAGAACCTGAGGATCTCCTAGAGCCTTACAGCACACTTAGTGATGCCACCCCGATACTCAAAAAAACAAAACACTTCTACATCGACCTTGCAAAACTTCAACCTGAACTTGAAAAATGGTTCGAGAATGACAAAGACCACTGGCGCAAGTGGGTTAGGGAGATCACAAAAGGTTGGTTCAAAGTAGGTTTACAAGCAAGACCAATAACTAGAGACTTAAGCCATGGGATCCCACTACCTATAGAAGGCTGGAATGATAAAGTGCTTTACGTATGGGTCGAAGCTCTAATCGGTTACCTATCTGCATCAATTGAATGGGCAGAAGGTACTGGCAAACCAAGCTCCTGGGAGTTTTTCTGGAAAGATAGCCAAGCAAAACACTACTACTTCATAGCTGGGGGTAATGTACCATTCCACACGTACCTATGGCCAGCGGAACTTATGATATTCAACAAGAAATACGAGTCTGAAGAATTATTTGATAAATACAAGCTACCAGGTGAAACAATTCAAAAACCACTAAACCTCGCCTGGGATGTACCAGCTAACAACATGCTACTTCAAAATGGTAAGAAGATGAGTAAAGGTGATGGTGTCGGTGTCTTAATGGGGGAGTTAATTGATATCTATGGAGCCGATACTTTAAGATACTTCTTAACCAAGTTCGCACCAGAAAGTTCCGATCGTGAATACTCAAACCAAGATATCATCGATTCCAATAATAATGACCTAGTAGGTGTATTTGGAAATTTCGTAAATCGAACACTTGTTTTCACCAAGAAACAGCTTGATGGAAAAGTTCCAGATGGAACAATTGATAATGATGTTCAAGAAGTAATTGACAAGGTACTAAAGAACACACAAGAAGCTTTATCTGACTGCAAGTTCGTTCGAGCAATAGAAGAGATATTAGAGTTTGGCTACTTTGCTAACAAGTACTTTAATGATAAAGAGCCTTGGAAAGCAGAAGACGAATCAAAGTCGAACACCTTATACAACTGCTTCCAGATAATCTCCGTTATATCTACTGTACTTGCACCAATAACACCATTCGCAACTAAAAAGCTTGATGTATGGATAGGTAAACAGTCTTTAGAGTGGAGTTACGAGGTAATCGAACCAGGTAGAGTTATTGGTGATTTTGAACTTATGTTTGAGAAACTCGAGGAATAAAATTTCCTTACTTTAGCTAATAGACAGTGAGTACATAAGCGATTTAGAGGCATCAACTAGATTCTCCTTGAACTCTAATCAAATATTAGACAACTACCAAGAAAAAACCGGGTTCACTAGGAACCCGGCTTAACCACTCTCTATTACCTAAAAACTACTTAGTCGACTTATAAATATCTTCTAAGACTTTTTTAGCAACATCTCTTCCACCCAAGCCAAAAGCAATCGCAAAAGCTACAGCTCCTGCTGCAAAGATACACATAAATGCTAGATTTACGATATCTGTAGCAAGATTAGCTTCATTCAAAGCCATTGAAAGAGTAATGAAGATTACCAATACCCTTACGTATCTTGCATAGTTCTCATTCCCAGTAGAAGTCATAACGACTTTCTTAATAACATTTGAGAGGTATAGACCTACAAACATAATCACTACACCAGTTCCAACCTGAGTACTATACCTAGTTACTGCTTCAACAGCATCAGTCAAAAACCGAAGGTTTACTATCTCCAAAGCTTGAACCGAAGTAAGCAAAAGAATATATACAAAAAGGATATTACCCATTATCTTACTTGGTTGCCTATCAGTATCTTTATCAAGCATCAAAACATCATTAACGATATCATCAAACCCAATCTTATTGAGCGTTCCAGCTACTAGAGAAATCAACTCTTTACCAATCTTGTACGTAATCCCGAGCATCAAACTTGCAATAATAATTCTCGGTAAGTATTCAACTATTTGAACAACAAGGTTATTAACAGGCTCTGTTACTATATCTAGCCCTAATGACTCAAAGAAACCAGTAAGGATAAATAGGATACCAATGTAATAAACAGCCTGACTTAATATCCCTGCGATATCAAGGTTATGCTTATCAAACTCTTCCATCTTAAATAGATTTGCGATCTTCTGATCTAACTCCATCCTTCTTAAAGCTTGCTCTAATATCTTCACACCAACTCTTAAAGCAACCCAGCTTACTACAAGTAGTAATACGATTGCTCCATAATCCAAGAGGTATGGAATCATTGTCTCTATTATCTCTGTCATAAAATTTTTATTAATTTATATAATTATTTATACAACAAATACCCCGCGAAATCTACGT